>NZ_JRKB01000066.1:0-41470 GCF_000800945.1 Plesiomonas sp. ZOR0011 | reverse complement strand
CTTATCCCTTATCCCTTATCCCTTATCCCTTATCCCTTATCCCTTATCCCTTATCTCGTTGTCGCTCATGTTTGTGTAGTGTTGGTTTGTCGCTCGTGTCGGAGAGGTTGTATTAGCAACTTCGAGTTGGTGAGAGAGTGCGTATAAGTATATTAGCGCACGTTGCAAAGAACATTTGAGCGTGAGGCGTGCGCTGCAAGGCAGCAACTCAGTGCATACACTATGCTCATAGTAGATACCTACCGCGCGGGGTATCGACGCTGCGATGTGGCTGGTCGGCGTTGGCGATGAACCCACAGATATAGCCGTGGGTTACATCAAGTATGTGTGCTATCGCGTTATCGCGGAGGCCATTATGCGGATCACCTCAGAGCACCGGCTAACCACAACCCGCACAAGTAAAGTTGTCGCTGCCGACGCTATCAACATGCACTCGGTGATATTGCCTCTGCCGCGAGTCGAACGATTAGGTGCGGCCAATCTTCCCGTTGAGGCCGTGCGGGCGAGCCCCGCGCTTATGCCATCAGATGATCACCCCGTGCCGATGCTGTTAGGGGATGCGGTACGCGTATGTGAAGGCGAGTGGCTTCCGGCGGGCTGCGGCGATACAGGATACGCACAACATAGCCAACCGAGCGCCATTCAGCATTATCAGCAAATGTTAGCTTTGGCTCGTACAGGTGGGCGACGTTGGACGCCGTCGATTGATGAACGGGTGTAGGGCTATGCCGCGTTGAGGCTCTTCAGGTTCTCCTCATGCATAACGATTTCGCACACAGTTGGCACAAAGTTGGGTTCGCACAAAGTCTGGCTGGTGCGGTTATTTGTCATATGAAATGCTGCGATTTTCGGCAGCTGTAAATCATTACCGAATATATCCGGATGTAAATTCAGCATAAGATACCGCTCTTTGCCGACAACATGCTATTATCTCCGACCTTTGTCGCAGAATCTCTGATAAATACGGCAACACCATCATCCTATACAGGCGGTCGCTGAGCGCCGAATGGCAATAAATAAACGCCTGTTTGAAAATGTGTTGTTAATCCATTGTTAATAATGCGATGGCGATGTAAAGTAGTCTTGCTATTAGAGCATTTATCCTACGTACCCGTCATACCCGTATTCGTAAGGCCGGCCCGGGGTGCTCCTCCTGAGGTGTGGCATACAACAAAATACATTGAGGAGACTTACCGTGGAAAAGGTTTGGCTTTCCAGTTATCCGGCTGACGTGCCGGCTGAAATCAACCCTGATCAATACTCATCTCTGGTAGACATGTTCGAACAGGCCGTGCAGCGTTATGCCGATCAGCCGGCGTTTATCAACATGGGCCAGGTGATGACCTTCCGTAAGCTCGAAGAAAGCAGCCGTGCCTTTGCCGCTTACCTGCAAAATGAACTGAAACTGCAAAAAGGGGAGCGGGTGGCGCTGATGATGCCAAACCTGCTGCAATACCCGATTGCACTGTTCGGTATTTTGCGTGCTGGTCTGATTGCCGTGAATGTTAACCCGCTGTATACCCCGCGTGAGCTGGAGCATCAGCTGAACGATAGCGGTGCTAAGGCGATTGTGATTGTCTCCAACTTTGCCCATACCTTGGAAAAAGTGGTGTACCAGACCAGCGTCAAGCATGTGATCTTAACGCGCATGGGCGATCAGCTGTCGATGGCAAAAGGCACCTTGGTGAACTTTGTGGTTAAGTACATCAAGAAGATGGTGCCAAAGTACAATCTGCCGGATGCGATTTCGTTTCGTGGTGCGCTGCGTAAAGGGCGTGCCCAGCAATACGTTAAACCGCTGATCACCGCGCAAGACATTGCCTTTTTGCAGTACACCGGTGGTACGACAGGGGTGTCGAAAGGGGCGATGCTGGCGCACAGCAACATGGTGGCTAACGTACTGCAAGCCAAAGCCGGTTATTCACCGATTTTGGAAGAAGGCCGCGAGCTGGTGGTCACAGCGCTGCCGCTGTATCACGTGTTTGCATTGACCGTGAACTGCTTGCTGTTTTTGGAGATGGGTGGAAGTAATCTGCTGATCACCAACCCGCGTGATATTCCAGGCTTTGTTAAAGAGCTGGCGCGTTATAAAGTGACCGCGATCACCGGTGTGAACACCCTGTTTAATGCGCTGATCCACAACGAAGATTTCCGTGAGCTGAATTTCAGTACCCTGCGTTTGACCGTAGGCGGTGGAATGTCAGTACAGCGCGCCGTTGCTGAGCAGTGGCAAAAGCTGACTGGCACCAAGTTGCTTGAAGGCTATGGCTTGACCGAATGTTCTCCGTTGGTTGCTGGCTGCCCGTATAATCTGGCTGGTTATAATGGCGCGATCGGTTTGCCGGTGCCGTCTACTGACATCAAGTTGGTGGATGATGATGGCCACGAAGTGGCGCACGGTGAAGCTGGCGAGTTGTGGGTTAAAGGCCCGCAAGTGATGCAGGGTTACTGGCAGCGTCCAGAAGCCACGGCAGAAATTCTGCAAGATGGTTGGCTCGCGACCGGCGATATCGTGCGTATCGATGATGAAGGCTTTATGCGCATCGTGGATCGCAAGAAAGACATGATTCTGGTGTCGGGTTTTAACGTCTACCCGAATGAAATCGAAGACGTGATTGCCCATCATCCGAAAGTGTTGGAAGTGGCCGCAGTGGGTGTGCCGAGTGAAGCGTCTGGCGAAGCGGTGAAGATTTGCGTGGTCAAAAAAGACCCGTCATTAACCCGTGATGAGCTGATGGCGTTTTGCCGTAAAAACCTGACCGGTTACAAATGCCCGAAAATTGTTGAGTTCCGGGATGAGCTTCCGAAGACAAATGTGGGTAAAATACTGCGGCGAGTACTGCGTGAAGAACAGCAGACAGCCGAACCTGCCGCCGCTGAGGTGAGTGTGCAGGCCAAAGCATCCTAATTTGGATGTCCCGCTGACTGATGAAACGCCGGCTGCTGCCGGCGTTTTCTTTATGTGTTGTTGAAAAGTTTTAAAGAGAAGAATGTTGTGGATTACCGACTGATTACCACTGATGAAGCCTTGCGGCAGGTTTGTCTGCGCGCATCCGGAGCATCACGGGTTGCGATTGATACTGAATTTGTACGCACCCGGACGTTACATCCACAACTCGGGCTGGTACAGCTGTATGACGGACAGGATGTATCGCTGATTGACCCGATTGCCATTTCCGATTTGAGCCCGCTGCGTGATCTGCTGTGTAACCCGCAGGTCGTTAAAATTTTGCATGCGTGCGGCGAAGATCTGGAAGTGTTCCAGCATGCGCTGGGGATTATGCCGTCACCGATGTTAGATACCCAAGTCATGGCCGCCTTCTTAGGCCACCGCATTTCGACCGGTTTCGGTGCCTTGGTTGCCGAATATTTGGGTGTTGAGCTGGATAAAGGCGAAGCGCGTACCGATTGGCTGGCGCGTCCGTTGACCGAAAAACAGTGTCACTATGCGGCGGCGGATGTGTATTACCTGCTGCCGATGTATGAGCGGTTACAAGAAAAATTGACCGCTGCCGGTTGGCAAGATGCCGTGGATGCAGAGTGCCATCAGATTGTGGTGCGTCGTTCGCACGTAACGCCACCCGATGAGCTGTACTGCGATATTGGCAATGCGTGGCAATTGCGCCCACGCCAGCTGGCTGTGCTCAAGTTGCTGGCTAAATGGCGTTATCACGAGGCTGAGCGTCGCGATCTGGCACTGAACTTTGTGGTAAAAGAAGCGAACTTGTGGAAAGTGGCGCGCTATATGCCACAGTCGCTGAGCGATCTGAATAATTTGGAGCTGGAAAATCCGGAAATCCGCTTTCACGGCAAAACGATGTTAGCGATGGTGCAAGCCGCCAAAGCGTTGCCGGATAGTGAATGCCCTGCGCCGCTGAGTCGGCTGGTGGATAACCCAGAATACAAAGCGACCTTAAAGCGCGTGAAAGCCTTTATCACCGAGCAAGAAGGGGTGACCGGCTTGAGCAGTGAATTGTTGGCGTCGCGTCGCCAAATTCACCAGCTGCTGAGCTGGACGTGGAATTACACGCCTGAAGAGAGACAGCACCACGAGCAACCGGAGTTGTTATCCGGCTGGCGCGGTGCTCTGATGGGTGAACGTTTGCAACAGCTACTGGAACAGCCGGCCTAAGCCGGCAGTTGCCGACTGTTTATTTGGCATCTTCCGGCAGGGTGACGTTCAATTCCAAGATGGAAATGTCGTCACCCTTTTGCTCCAGCTGAACGGTGACATGTTCTGGGTCAATTTGCACATACTTGCAAATCACCGCCAGAATGTCTTGCTTCAGTGCCGGCAAATAGTGCGGTTCACTATCGCCACGGCGACGTTCAGCAACAATAATCTGCAAACGCTCCTTGGCGATACTTGCCGTCTGTTTTTTACGGGACAGGAAAAAATCGAGGAGCGCCATGAGTTATCCCCCAAACAGTCGTTTTAAAAAGCCTTTCTTCTCTTCCTCAAGGAAACGGAAAGGTCGCTCGGTACCCAGCAGGCGTTCGACCGTATCAAGATAGGCCTGACCTGCTTCAGATTCCTTATCAAGAATGACCGGTTCACCTTGGTTCGATGCACGCAGCACCGACGGGCTTTCCGGGATCACCCCTAACAGCGGGATACGCAGGATCTCTTCCACGTCCTGCACACTCAGCATATCGCCACGGGTCACGCGGCCAGGGCTGTAGCGAGTGAGCAGCAGGTGCTCTTTAATCGGATCTTGGCCTTTTTCGGCGCGGCGGGATTTGGAGGACAAAATTCCCAAGATGCGGTCAGAGTCACGCACTGAAGAGACTTCAGGGTTCGTGGTCACAATGGCTTCGTCGGCAAAATAGAGTGCCATCAGGGCGCCGGTTTCGATACCTGCCGGTGAGTCACACAGCACGTATTCGAATTCCATTTTATCCAGCTCTTCCAGCACTTTTTCGACGCCTTCACGGGTCAGTGCTTCTTTATCACGGGTTTGGGATGCGGGCAGGATGTAGAGATTGTCGACGCGCTTATCCTTAATCAGAGCTTGGTTCAAGCTGGCATCG
Source organism: Plesiomonas sp. ZOR0011 (assembly GCF_000800945.1). Taxonomy (NCBI): domain Bacteria; kingdom Pseudomonadati; phylum Pseudomonadota; class Gammaproteobacteria; order Enterobacterales; family Enterobacteriaceae; genus Plesiomonas; species Plesiomonas sp. ZOR0011. The sequence goes on along the minus strand of NZ_JRKB01000066.1, from coordinate 36,439 downwards.
CCATGGATGACGTTTACAAAGTCATACACCACGCGGCGCTCACAGCCCATGATTAAGTCCAGATTACGCAGGCCGATATCAAAGTCGATCACGACCGTTTTCTTTCCCTTCAATGCTAAACCGGTGGCAATGGCTGCGCTTGAAGTGGTTTTGCCAACGCCTCCTTTACCAGAGGTTACAACGATGATACGTGCCATGAGGGGGTTCCTTGTCAAAAAGGGTCTATATCAAAGGGCTTCAAAATGAATGTTATTATCTCGTAATACCACGCGGGTGGCTTTTTTCCAGACTTCTGTCGGAATTTGCTCACTGAGAGCATATTGTCCTGAAATCGACAGCAACTCGGCCTGCATATTGAGACAGAAGATGCTGCTGTCTGGTCGACCATCTGCGCCGGCAGCGGCGCGTCCGCGCATGATTCCGTAGACATGGATATGACCGTCCGCTATCAGCTCGGCACCCTCGCTGACATGGTTATTCACGATCAAATCACAATTCTTGGCATAGATACGTTGTCCGGAGCGAACCGGGGTATTAATGACCTTGGTGGCAACCGCCGTCATCACGGGTTCGGGCTCGATAGCTTCCGGGGCCGGTTTGCTTTCGGGCTTTGGCTCTTTGGTTTTACCTTCGGTGAGAATAGGCAGACCCGCTTTGCGGACTGTCTCGCGCTGTTTTTCATTAATACAGCCACTGACACCCACCAAAAATAAGCCGGCTTCTCGGATCACTCGCTTTAAACGACGAAAGTCTGCCTGCTCTGCCAGATCAGCGACATTCAACACCACTGGCGCGCCCTGAAAAAAAGCAGGGGCTTGCTGCACTTTGGCAGACAATGCTTGTTTGAGTTGATTCGGATCTGAAGTATGTGGATGAACCACCGTAAGAGTAAAGTTGCTTCCCTTCAGATCGACAAGGTGTTGTGACATAAGTCGGATTCGTTTCCCCGGTGCGTCCTGGCAATATTCGGCACGACAAGAATATAATTTATTTATCCTTAACATGTTATAGTCACAACCCTGCTTACGCAAGAGAACATGAGGGATTCAGTCGAGATGTGGTGCGCAATCTACAAAAGTTTAAGACGCGAAGAAACCTATTTATATGTAGAGAAAAGAGACGACTTTTCTCGTGTTCCTGAGGAATTATTGCGAGGTTTTGGAAAGCCGCAATTAGTCATGCTTTTTCCTCTGGATGGATCAAAGCGTCTTGTTAATATCGATTTAAATAAATTGAAAACCTGTCTGACTGAACAGGGTTTTTATTTACAGTTACCGCCGCCAAAAGAAAACTTATTAAAACAGCATTGTTTAGAAAATAATCACACTGAAAAACAAAACGACGACTAGACGACGCCTAAAAAACTCAGTGAACTGATTCATTCAGGCATAAATCTCCGCGTGCCGGAGTAGGATCTCTTCGCGGCCGCGGATATTGCTCACCATCGAGCTGTGAGGACGGCTGCACATGAGAAGAACGATTCTGTCTGTTATGGCATTGAGCCTGATCTTATCCGGCTGTGCGACGACCACGGCTGCTGAAAATACGGCCCAACAGCGCGCCCCGGCCACCACCAACGCCGGTAAAGCCGATTCCCCATTGGCTGAGCAAATGCCCGTTCCCGAAGGATTTGCCCCTTTTATTGAACAACTCAAACAGCAAGCCATTGCCGAAGGGCTCGCGCCGGAGACGGTAGAGCGCGGGTTTGCCGACGTGTATTTTCTGGAGCGTGCGGTGCAATCTGATCGCGGCCAGCCAGAATTTAAGCTGACCTTATCGCAATACCTGCAAAAAAGCCTGACCCCGGCCAAAATCAAAAAAGCCCGTGAGATGTATCAGCAGTATCAACCGCTGCTGACGCGCATTAGTCGTGAATATGGCGTACAGCCGCAATACATCGTGGCGTTGTGGGGCTCGGAGAGCAGTTTTGGCCGTTATACCGGCAACGAAGATGTGATTTCGGCGCTCTCCACGCTGGCGTTTGAAGGGCGTCGCCAAGCGTTTTTTACCAAACAGGTGATGGCTGCGCTCAAAATTCAGCAACAAGGTCATATCGCACCGGAGCTGATGAAAGGCTCATGGGCGGGGGCGATGGGGCAGTGCCAGTTTATGCCGACCTCCTTTTTGACCTATGCCGCAGACGGTGATGGCGATGGCCACAAAGATATCTGGAACAATGTGGCTGATGTGTTTGCCTCGACCGCCAACTATCTGGCCACCGAAGGCTGGAACGATCAGCAAAGTTGGGGGATGAAAGTGCGCTTACCGGCGGGATTATCGCCGGCCTTGGCAGGCACCAAAACCGAGCAGGGGAAAACGGTGGCCAAGTGGCAGGCTCTCGGCGTGCGTTTAGCGGATGGTGCGGCCTTGCCTCATCCACAGCGAAAAGCGTGGTTAGTGATCCCGGATGATGACAGCGCCCAAGCAATGCTGGTATACAACAATTATCGCACATTGATGCACTGGAACCGCTCGTACTATTTTGCCACCAGCGTTGGCATGCTAGCCGATGCGATTGTCGCGCCTTAAGCGGCACTGTTATCGGTTCAGTTAGCGTTAAAGCATGGCGGGCATGGCATGCATGCGGCGTAAGGTTGCAACGGCCACATCATTTAAGGAGGCATGATGTATCAGCATACGGACTGGCAGGGAAATCCGATTGATTTTCCGGTCGGCAAGGTGGTTTGTGTCGGGCAAAACTACGCCGCGCATATTCAGGAGATGGGCAGTGTTGCAGCAGCTGAGCCGGTCTTGTTTTTAAAGCCGGATACCGCGCTGTGTGATTTGCGCCATCCGCTGACCTTGTTGCAAGGGTATGGCGAGGTGCACCATGAAACTGAGATGGCGGTATTGATTGGCGCGACTTTACAGAAAGTCTCTCCTGCGCAAGCAATGTTAGGCGTTGCCGGTTACGGGTTGGCACTGGATTTGACGCTGCGTGAGCTGCAAAGCGAATGTAAGCGCACCGGTCGACCGTGGGAAAAGGCCAAAGCCTTTGATGGCTCTTGCCCTGTATCGGGTTTTATTCCCGCCTCAGATATCAGCGAGCCGATGGCCGTGGCGTTTTCCTTAACGGTTAACGGCGAGCTGCGCCAGCAAGGCAATACCGCGCGTATGCTCACGCCAGTGGCGGAGCTTATCAGTTATATGAGCCGTTTTTTTACCCTCAAAGCGGGGGATGTGATTTTAACTGGCACGCCTGAAGGGGTGGGGCCATTGCTGGTGGGGGATGTGCTCAATTTCACCTTTGCCGGACGCACATTACAGACCCGCGTGCGAGCCTAAGTTCTGGCGGCGAGTTCCGTCTTGCGGGTTAACCCGCAAGCTAGCCGACAATAAAAAAGCCCGCAGCTGCGGGCTTTTTTGTGTACTGAGTTTGTTGCTAACTCCGGCTTATCTGTGCTTAGGCGCGGCCTTGACGACGTTGACCCGCGGCGCCTTTAGCGGCAGGCTTACCACCTTGACGGTTGGCCGGAGCTGACTTGCCATTATTGCTATTGGCGCGTGCGCCATTGGCATTGCGTGGCGCTTGGCCTGCAGACGGCGCGCCTTTTCCGTGTGACGCGCCTTTGCCTTGCGGTGCGGGCTTGCCAGACTGTCCGACCGGTTTACGTCCGTTTGCGCCTTTGGGGGCTGCGGCGGCACCTTTCGTGGACGCGGATGCGCCATTGGCCGGACGGCCTTTACCGGCTTGCTCTTGGCGGTTACCGCGTTGCTGGCTATTACCGGCTCCGTTACTGCGCTGATGGCCGATATCGGTATGCTTGGTCAGCGCGGTGCGAACGCCTTTGGCACCAGTTTTGCCGTTTTGTTGGATCTCACGCGCGGAAGCCGGCGGGATCAAATGTTGTGGACCGGTACCAATCAGACGCATCAAGCCCATTTCACGCAGCGCTTCGCGGATCATCGGCCAGCCGGCAGGGTCATGATAGCGCAGCAGCGCTTTGTGCAGACGGCGCTGACGCTCACCACGTGCTACGGCAACATCTTCACTCTTGTAATCCACTTTCCCTAACGGGTTTTTACCGGAGTAATACATGGTGGTGGAGTTAGCCAGCGGTGATGGATAGAAGTTTTGCACCTGATCCAAACGGAAACGGTTCTTCTTCAGCCACAGTGCCAGATTGACCATGTCTTCATCGCGGGTACCTGGGTGCGCTGAGATGAAGTACGGGATCAGATATTGCTCTTTACCGGCTTCTTTAGAGTACTGTTCAAACAGCTCTTTAAAGCGGTAATAAGAGCCCATCCCCGGTTTCATCATCTTGGACAGCGGGCCTTCTTCGGTATGCTCCGGTGCAATCTTCAGATAACCACCGACGTGGTATTTCGCCAGCTCTTTAACGTAGCGCGGATCTTGTACTGCCAGATCGTAACGTACCCCTGAGGCAATCAGAATTTTCTTGATGCCTTTCAGATCGCGGGCGCGGCGATACAGCTTAATGGTCGGCTCATGGTTGGTATCCATGTGCTGACAAATATCCGGGTAGACGCAAGAGGCGCGGCGACAGGTTTGTTCTGCGCGTGGGCTTTGGCAGCGCAACATATACATGTTGGCGGTCGGGCCACCCAGATCGGAAATCACGCCCGTAAAGCCCGGCACTTTATCGCGGATCTCTTCAATTTCGGAAATGATGGAGTCTTCCGAGCGGCTTTGAATAATGCGACCTTCGTGCTCGGTAATAGAGCAGAAAGAGCAACCACCGTAGCAACCACGCATAATATTGACCGAGAAACGGATCATGTCATAGGCAGGGATCTTGGCCTTGCCATACGCCGGATGCGGAATCCGCTGGTAAGGCAGGGCAAATACCCAGTCCATCTCTTCGGTGGTGAGTGGAATGGCTGGCGGGTTGATCCACACATAGCGGTCGCCATGTTTTTGCATCAGCGCGCGGGCGCAGCCCGGGTTGGTTTCATGGTGCAAAATCCGCGAGGTGTGAGCGTACATCACTTTGTCGCTCTTTACCTTTTCGTAAGATGGCAGCAGGATATAGGTCTTTTCCCACGGTTTTGGCCGTGGCGGCTGTACGACTACGGCTTTGGCCTGAGGCTGCGCGGGCTGCACACTGTTATCTGCGCCGTTATCGCTGCAAGGCGCATCTTCCATATATGGATTAGGAATAGGATCGATATGACCTGGTTTGTCGATTCGGGTTGAGTCGACACCTTTCCAGTCATACAGCGCTTCTTTGCGCATTACCGCGCTGCCACGGATATCCTGCATCTGTTCGATGGTTTCACCGGCTGCAAAGCGGTGGGCGATATCAATCAGTGGGCGCTCGGCGTTACCGTAAATCAGTAAATCTGCTTTGGAGTCGACCAATACGGAGCGGCGCACGGTATCAGACCAGTAATCATAGTGCGCGATACGGCGCAGACTAGCTTCGATACCGCCAATCACTACCGGCACATCTTTATAGGCTTCTTTACAACGCTGGCTGTACACCAATACCGCGCGATCTGGGCGCTTACCGCCTTCATTATTTGGCGTGTAGGCATCATCATGACGCAGTTTGCGATCGGCGGTGTAACGGTTGATCATCGAGTCCATGTTACCGGCGGTCACCCCGTAAAACAGGTTCGGTTTGCCGAGCTTCATGAAATCGTTTTTATTGGTCCAGTCCGGTTGTGCGATAATACCGACGCGGAAACCTTGCGCTTCCAGCATTCGGCCGATAATGGCCATGCCGAAGCTCGGGTGATCCACATAGGCATCACCGGTGACGATAATGATGTCACAACTGTCCCAGCCTAGCTGATCCATCTCCTCGCGGGACATGGGAAGAAACGGTGCGGTTCCATAACACTCCGCCCAATAACGTGGGTAAGAGAATAAAGAACGTTCCGGCTGGATCAAACTGGTACTCATGGTGACTTATCGCTCCGGTTAGTCAAAGACGTGCGGCGTATGCAAAGCGCGCGATTATACTCTGTTTATTGCACAGGCGCGAATCACCTTTTGGCCTTGGGCGTGGAATCTCGGGCAATGGCTTGCAACTTGGCAGCCAAGCCGTTATAAACGTCCACCCGGCTGAGCCTGAGTAATTTTTCATCTGATTAAAGATAAACCATAAGTAATTAAAAATATGACTGAGCAAGCGTTCTGGCAAACCAAAACCCTCGATGAAATGACCGACGCAGAGTGGGAAGCCCTGTGTGACGGCTGTGGGCAGTGCTGCCTGCATAAGCTGATTGATGCGGATACGGATGAGCTGTATTACACCAACGTGGCCTGCGATCAGCTGGATCTGCATACCTGCCAGTGCCGCAACTATGCCACCCGTTTTGAGCTGGAGCCGGATTGCATCAAGCTTACTCGTGAAAATATGAATACTTTTGAGTGGCTGCCGGCAACCTGTGCCTATCGCCTGTTGGATGAGGGTAAAGGGCTGCCTGCGTGGCATCCTCTGGTTTCCGGTACGCCGGAAAGCATGCATGACGCCGGTATTTCGGTGCGTGACCAGTGTGTGTATGAAATTGATGTGATTGATTGGGAAGAGCACATCACGAATAAGCCTAAATGGGTTCGTTAAGTTATGCACGGCTCACTCACTGAGCGTTCGTTAACAGAACGCTCTTTAACAGACGGTTCTCTAACAGGCAGTTCTCTAACAGACAGCCCGCTCACGTCAACTTGCACGGGTATTGCCTCAACGCAAGAGACAGCCTGGATGCTGGATGAGTTCATCAGCGTTGGGCGCGTGGTGTTGGCCCCGATGGAAGGGGTGCTCGATCCGCAACTGCGTGATTTACTGACGCGGCACAATGATTACGATCTGTGTGTCACCGAATTTGTGCGCGTGGTGGATTCGTTGCTCCCGGAGCATGTCTATTATCGCTTGTGCCCCGAGCTGCATCAGGGCGGGTTTACCTCATCGGGTACACCAGTGCGGGTGCAGCTACTCGGTCAGTCACCGCAATGGCTGGCGGAAAACGCGGCGCGTGCCGTCGCGTTGGGCTCACAGGGTGTGGATTTGAACTGCGGTTGTCCGTCGAAAAAGGTCAACGGCAGTGATGGTGGTGCGTCATTGCTCAAAGATCCTGACCTTATCTATCGCGCGGCCAAAGCGATGCGCGAGGCGGTGCCGATGACTCATCCGGTGACGGTAAAAGTCCGTCTGGGGTGGGATAGCACGGCGCACAGTCTCGAAATCGCCGATGCAGTGCAGCAAGCCGGTGCTACCGAGATTGCCGTGCATGGCCGTACCAAAGCGGATGGCTATAAAGCGGATCGCATTGATTGGCCGGCGATTGCTCAGATCCGGCAGCGGCTGTCGATCCCGGTGATTGCTAACGGTGAGATCACCGATTACGCCAGAGCCCAGCAGTGTATGCGGGTGAGCGGTTGTCGCGATCTGATGGTTGGGCGTGGAGCGCTGAATCTGCCTAATCTGGCCAATGTCATTAAATATGATGCGCCGGCTTTGCGCTGGGTGCAGGTGATCCAGCTACTGCTAGCGTATACCGCCTTGGAGAAAGCGGGCGATAAAGGCTTTTATCACTCGGCCCGCATTAAGCAGTGGTTTAGCTATTTACGCCGTCAGTATCCACAAGCCGATAGCCTGTTTAGCCAGATCCGCATCGCGCAAAGTGTCGGTGAGATGAGCCAATTACTGCAAGATGCACTGCACGCGCAGTAATCCAGCGTCTGGTAAACATAAAAAATGCCGCATTCAGTGCGGCATTTTTTTTCATCGCAGAGTCAGTGATTAACGCCACATGGAGCGTTTTTCTTTACCAATGGCCATGCCCAGCGCAATCACAATAGCCACAATCAGGTAGGCGGCAAACACCACAATCAGCCAGCCCGGCATAGTCAGACCTAACCAGTGCCACTGATCTTGCGCGCAATCGCCGTAGGCTTCAAAGATCCCCGGCATCCACTTATTCAGCGGTAACCAGCTCGGGAAACGTACCATAAAATCACAAGTCTGGAATGGGGAAGGGTTCACCTGCAGCTGATTGTGCTCCCAAGCCAGCAGTAATCCCTGCCATGCACTGTAAATCCATAACACTAATGCTGACCAGCGAATAGCCGGTTGTTTCGGGTTACACAACCCCAGCAGCGCTGCACCCATGATGCCGAACAGGGCGACCCGCTCATAAATACACATCACACACGGCTCCAGCAGCATGATGTGCTGGAAAAACAGCGCGGTCAATTCCAGCCCGAGCGTGGTTAAAAACATCAGAAACCATGCCAGACGACCGGTAGAAAAGCGGTATAAACTATCCCACATTGTTGTTGATTCCGTCCGAAGAGATGGCAGCAGTTTACACATAAAAAAGGCTCTGAAAACAGAGCCTTTAGATAAAATATTGTGCGAATCTGCCTGTGGGGCAGGTTTTCCCTACCTGATGCTAGGCACTCAAGCTATGCGTTAGCGCCTAGCGGTAAGCTTTCGCCATTAATGACCGCTGACAGCCGGCGCGGCATTCAGCAGCAGGCTGGCCGCTTCGTTAGACAGCCATCCCCAATGATAAAACAGCTCGGTCATTGGTTGCAGAGCAAACTCCACGCAGAACAAACCAACCAGTGTCAGTACGATGGTATACGGCAGCGCCATGACCACCATCCGGCCATATGACAGTTGGATCAGTGGAGCGAGAGCTGAGGTCAACAGGAACAAGAACGCGGCTTGTCCGTTTGGTGTGGCCACTGACGGCAGGTTAGTACCGGTGTTAATGGCGACCGCCAGCAGTTCAAATTGCTCCAGGTTCACTACACCGTGTTGCAGCGCCGCTTTCGCTTCGTTGATATACACCGTGCCCACAAACACGTTATCAGAAACGGATGACAGCAAACCGTTGAACAAATAGAACAACGTCAGCTGGTTAGACGGTGAGGCTTGCAGTACGAAGTCGATAATCGGCTTGAAGAGATCTTGCTCGATAATCACTGATACTACTGCGAAAAACACGGTCAGCAGGGCAGTAAACGGCAGCGATTCTTGGAATGCCTTACCCAGCGCGTGTTCGTCAGTGATACCGCACAGTGAAGTGGCCAGAATAATCACCGACAGACCAATTAGGCCTACGGCTGCCAGATGCAGTGCCAGACCCAAAATCAACCAGACCCCGATCAATCCTTGTACGATCAGTTTCATGGTGTCTTGCTTGGTGCGGCGTTCATCTTGCTGGTGGGCGTAATCGGTCAGGATTTGACGCACGCTTGCTGGCAGCTCTTCGCCGTAGCCCAGCACTTTAAAGCGCTCGACCATGTAGCAAGTCAGCATCCCACAAAAGAATACCGGTACGGTCACGGGGGCCATACGGATCAGAAACTCACCGAAGTGCCAGCCTGCGCGTTCAGCGATAATCAGGTTTTGCGGTTCACCCACCATGGTCATTACGCCGCCAAGGGCGGTACCGATGGCCGCATGCATCATCAGGCTACGCAGGAAGGCACGGAAGCGATCCAAGTCGGCCTTACGTTCTGCGGTAGTCAGTTGACTGTCATTGCTGGTGTCGTGTTCGCCTGAAAAGTTGTCGCCTGATGCCACGCGGTGATAAATCGAATAGAAGCCGACTGCCACACTGATAACCACCGCAACCACGGTCAGAGCATCGAGAAAAGCAGATAAAAATGCCGCTACAAAGCAAAATGACAGCGAAAGCGTAATTTTTGATCTGATATTCAACAGCAACTTAGTAAACACAAACAGCAGCAGCTGTTTCATGAAGTAGATACCGGCCACCATGAAGACCAGCAGTAACAGGACTTCAATATTAGAAACCAGTTCGTGCTTGACACTGTCAGCACTGGTCATGCCGATGGCTACCGCTTCAATGGCCAGCAAACCACCAGGCTGCAACGGGTAGCACTTCAGCGCCATTGCTAGGGTGAAGATAAATTCGGCAATCAGCGCCCACCCAGCAACAAACGGGTTAACGAAGAAGAACAAAATCGGATTTAGGATCAGGAAGCAAATAATGGCTAACTTGTACCAGTCAGGAGCTTTGCCTAAGAAGTTCTTAAGGAATGCTCGAGAAAACGTGATTTCCATTGATATTTTCTCGTAATCAAACGGTGCGTAAAAAGGGTCAGATGAAAAAATGTAACAAGGGTTAATTGTATAACGTTATTAGCATGGCAAATTGACATAGCTCAGTCTAGCGGTGTATTGGACAGGAGGTTAATAAAAACAAATTGTTACATTGTGTTTTGCGGGATAGGCGAGGTAGGGACAGTGACTTGCACTCATCATGATGCATAAGTAGTCATTTACCACTGAACCTGCGGGATAATGCATAAATCTTGTACTTTTCGTATGCAGAATAGCTATTACATTCGCCGTCATCTGGTATGATGAGATGGTAAGCAAAAAATATAATAGATGGATAACGCATATCATGGTAATTAAGGCTCAAAGCCCCGCCGGATTCGCAGAAGAGTATATTGTTGAAAGCATCTGGAACAACCGTTTTCCGCCCGGCTCGATTTTACCGGCAGAGCGCGAGTTATCTGAGCTGATCGGGGTCACCCGTACCACACTGCGTGAGGTATTACAGCGGCTGGCGCGTGATGGCTGGCTGACTATTCAGCATGGTAAACCCACCAAGGTGAATAACTTCTGGGAAACTTCCGGCCTGAATATTCTGGAAACATTGGCTCGGCTTGACCATGACAGTGTCCCGCAACTGATTGATAATCTGCTGTCTGCCCGCACTAACATTTCATCCATTTATATCCGCAGCGCACTGCGCAATAACCCTGAGCGCGCATTAGAGCTGCTGCGCGAAACCGATACGACTGCCGATACGGCGGATGCCTATACTGATTTGGACTACCGTATTTTCCAAGGTTTGGCATTTGCATCCGGTAACCCGATTTATGGTCTGATCATCAACGGTCTGCGTGGGTTGTATACCCGTGTAGGCTTGTATTACTTCTCTAATGTGGACGCCCGTCGTCTGGCGGCCAAGTTCTACGGTGAGCTGGCGGACATGTGTGAGCGCAAAGAGCTGGAAAGCATCTTTACGCTGGTGCGTCAGTACGGTATTGACAGTGGCCTGATTTGGCACGGTATGCGCGCTGATATCCCATCAGATATCGCGGAATTGCGCCGTTAAACAACGCGGAATCAGCAAACCGCGCAATAAGATGCAAGATCGATAAAGAAGAAAGCTAAGCAAGAAAGCTAAATAAGAAAGCGAAACAAAAAAGGTGAGTCCCAGACTCACCTTTTTTATATTTTACGTTTTATGCCGGTCAGTGACGATGTTCGCGAATCGGTGCGATAAGCTGCTTGCTCCGTTGTTTGCACGCGATCTATGGGCTTAGCATTTGTCTCAAGTTAAATCTGAAAACCGCTTTCACCGGTGCGCGGCGGACAGCGTTCGATAATATCGGCTTTACCATCTAGCCCAACTTCTTCCAGATAGACATCAAAGCCCCATAATCGGTAGATATGCTTCATCACCTCTTTGCGACTTTTCGCCAGTGGGATCCGATCGTGCATCACGTGGCGCAGGGTGAGTGAACGATCGCCGCGCAGCGCCACATTCCAGATTTGCACGTTTGGCTCCAGATTGCTCAGGTTGTATTGCGCCGATAATGCCTCGCGAATATGACGATAACCTTCATCATTGTGGATCGCTGGGATCTCCAGATAGTTATTGCGATCGTTATCCAGCACGGCGAAGAACTTGAAGTCACGCATCACTTTTGGGGACAAGAACTGGCTGATAAAGCTCTCGTCCTTAAAGTTGTTCATGGCAAAGTGCAGGGTCTCCAACCAGTCACTGCCGGCAATGTCTGGGAACCAGCGTCGATCTTCCTCGGTCGGCTCCTGACAGATGCGTTTGATATCTTGGAACATGGCAAAACCGAGCGCATACGGGTTGATGCCGCTGTAGTACTTGCTGTTGTAGGGCGGTTGATACACCACATTGGTGTGGCTGTGCAAAAACTCAAACATGAAGCGATCGGTGAGTTTTCCCTCATCGTACAGATGATTCAAAATGCTGTAGTGCCAGAAGGTAGCCCAGCCTTCGTTCATCACTTGGGTTTGTTTTTGCGGATAAAAATATTGGCTGACTTTGCGCACGATGCGCACGATTTCACGCTGCCATGGCTCTAGCAGTGGGGCGTGCTTTTCAATGAAGTAGAGCAGGTTTTCTTCCGGTTCGGGCGGGAAACGTGTTTGAATCAGTTCACTGTCTTTTTCCCGCCGCGGAATGGTGCGCCACAGCTCATTGACCTGACTTTGCAGATACTCTTCGCGGTTTTTCTGGCGCGCCTTTTCCTCTTGCAGAGAGATTTTCTGCGGTCGTTTATAGCGGTCGACCCCGTAGTTCATCAAGGCATGGCAGGAGTCGAGGATTTTCTCTACTTCATCGACGCCATATTTCTCTTCACAATCAGAAATATAGTGTTTGGCAAACAGCAGATAATCAATGATAGAGCTGGCATCCGTCCAAGATTTGAACAGATAGTTGTTTTTGAAAAACGAGTTATGTCCATAGCAGGCGTGAGCAATCACCAATGCCTGCATAGTGATGGTGTTCTCCTCCATCAAATAGGCAATACACGGATTGGAGTTAATCACGATTTCATACGCTAACCCCATATAGCCGTGCTTGTAGTTTTGCTCGGTTTCGATAAATTTGCGCCCGAATGACCAATGGTTGTAGTTAATGGGCATACCGATGCTGGAATAGGCATCCATCATCTGTTCGGCCGTAATAATCTCAATCTGGTTAGGATAGGTGGATAGCCGATACAGCTTAGCCACCCGATCAATCTCTTGGTGATATTGCTCCAGCAGATTGAATGTCCAGTCCGGCCCGTCGGACAGCGGTTGTTCTGTATAGTTTTGCATCCGCACCCCCTGTTAAGCGGCTTGCTTGCGGAAGAGCTCCCGGAATACCGGATAAATGTCTTCAACTGCCCGGATATGCTGCAGTGCAAAGTTCGGGAACTGAGCGTGCAACTGTTCGTATTCGCGCCACAAGGTTTGGTGAGCGCGCCGGGTAATTTCGATGTAGCTGTAGTAGCGAACAAACGGCAAGATTTTCTGCTGCAACAGCTCACGGCAGTGCGGTGAATCATCGGCCCAGTTATCGCCATCCGAGGCTTGGGCGGCATAGATGTTCCACAATGACGCAGGATAGCGTTTTTCCATGATTTCCTGCATCAGGCGCAAGGCACTCGAAACAATGGTGCCGCCGGTTTCTTGTGAATAGAAAAACTCGTGTTCGTCCACTTCTTTGGCTTGGGTGTGATGGCGGATATACACCACCTCCACATTTTTATAAGTCCGCGATAAAAACAGATACAGCAGGATATAAAAACGTTTGGCGATGTCTTTGGTGGCTTGGTCCATCGAACCGGAAACGTCCATCAAGCAGAACATCACCGCTTGGCTGGATGGCTCAGGACGGCGCTCGTAGTTTTTGTAGCGTAGGTCAAAGGTATCGATAAAAGGAACGCGGCGAATTTTATCGCGCAGCTCGCTAATCTCGCGCCGAACTTGCTCTTCCTCCAGTGGACGCGCTGGTTCAGTGCGCTCCATGTCGTCGAGCTGTTGCTCGAGCACGCGCAGCTGCTGGCGTTTGACCGCGGTCATGGCGGTACGCCGAGCCAGAGAGTTACGCAACGAGCGGATAATACTGATATTGGCCGGTACGCCGTTGGCAGTAAATCCGGCGCGATGCGTTTTGTATTCGATCATTTGATTGATCTGGTTTTTCTGCAAATTCGGCAGCTCCAGATCTTCAAACAGCAGATCTAAATACTCATCTTTGGAGATTTGGAAGACAAAATCGTCCTGACCTTCGCCGTCTGGACTGGCTTGCCCCTCACCACCGCCGCCGCCACCTCCGCCGCCTTGTGGACGGTCAATGTGGTCGCCGGCAATAAATTGGTCGTTGCCGGGGTGCACGCGCTCGTGCACCCCGCCTTTGCCTTGGTGTAAAAATGGTTCGCTGATGTCGCGCGACGGAATCGAGATCGATTCTCCACTGTTCACATCAGTGACCGAACGTTTGTTGACTGCGTCTGAAATCGCTTCCTTGATTTGCGACTTGTAACGGCGCAAGAAGCGCTGGCGGTTCACCATGCTCTTGTTTTTGCCGTTCAGTCGGCGATCAATAAAATGCGCCATACGTTCCCCCAACCTTATTCCGCATACGAATTAAGCGGATTTATTAAGCGTAGCTGGTGATCAGGATGATTTGCGTACCCGCAGATACCATTCGCAGAGCAGGCGTACCTGTTTCTTGGTATAGCCTTTCTCCATCATACGGTGCACAAAGTCATCGTGTTTCTTCTGCTCTTCGGTCGAGGTTTTGGTGTTAAATGAAATCACCGGCAACAGCTCTTCAGTGTTGGAGAACATTTTCTTCTCAATTACGGTGCGCAGTTTTTCGTAACTGGTCCAGTTCGGGTTGCGACCACCGTTATGCGCGCGCGCCCGCAGTACGAAATTGACTATCTCGTTACGGAAATCTTTCGGGTTGCTGATACCGGCCGGTTTTTCAATCTTCTCCAGTTCTGCATTTAAGGATGAGCGGTCAAACAGCTGGCCGGTTTCAGGATCGCGGTACTCTTGATCTTGAATCCAGAAATCAGCGTACACCACATAGCGGTCAAAAATGTTCTGGCCGTATTCAGAGTAGGACTCCAGATAGGCAGTCTGGATCTCTTTGCCGATAAACTCGACATATTTCGGGATCAGGTAGCCTTTGAGGTGCTCCAGATATTTCTCAGCAATTTCTTGCGGGAACTGTTCGCGCTCGATTTGTTGCTCCAGCACGTAGAACAGATGTACTGGGTTGGCGGCTACCTCGCTGTGGTCAAAGTTGAACACACGAGACAAAATCTTGAACGCGAAGCGGGTCGACAGGCCGTTCATCCCTTCATCGACACCGGCGTAATCGCGGTACTCCTGATAGGACTTGGCTTTCGGATCGGTATCTTTCAGGCTCTCGCCGTCATACACCCGCATTTTCGAGTACAGACTGGAGTTTTCTGTTTCTTTCAAGCGCGACAGGACAGTAAAGCGCGCCAAGGTTTCCAATGTGCCTGGGGCGCAAGGTGAACTGGTCAGCTCGCTATTACGCAGTAATTTGTCATAAATCCGAATTTCATCGGATACGCGCAAGCAGTACGGCACCTTGACGATGTAGACACGGTCAAGGAACGCTTCGTTATTCTTGTTGTTACGGAATTGCACCCATTCCGATTCGTTGGAGTGCGCCAGAATAATGCCTTCAAACGGCAGCGCTGACAGACCTTCGGTGCCGTTGTAGTTACCTTCTTGGGTAGCGGTCAGCAGTGGGTGCAGCACCTTAATCGGCGCTTTGAACATCTCCACGAACTCCATCAACCCTTGGTTTGCACGGCACAGTGCGCCTGAGTAACTGTAGGCATCGGGATCGTGCTGAGCAAAGTGCTCTAACTGGCGAATATCCACTTTACCGACCAGTGAGGAGATATCTTGGTTGTTCTCATCTCCCGGCTCGGTTTTGGCGATGGCGATTTGATCTAAAATGGACGGGCGCACTTTGACCACTTTGAAACGGGTGATATCTCCGCCGAACTCATGCAGGCGTTTGGCCGCCCATGGCGACATAATGTTGCGCAGGTAACGCTTAGGAATGCCATATTCTTCCTGCAAAATGCGGCCATCTTCGTTCACATCAAACAGGCAAAATGGGTGATCGTTGACAGGGCTGCGCACCCCGTTGGCCGTCAGCACATAAATCGGTGTTTGCTGCATTAAGCTCTTTAAGCGCTCGGCCAGCGAGGATTTACCACCACCGACAGGGCCCAATAAGTAGAGGATCTGTTTCTTCTCTTCCAGACCTTGCGCTGCGTGTTTGAGATAGGACACGATCTGCTCGATCGACTCTTCCATCCCATAAAACTCTTCGAAAGCCGGATAACGCGCGATCACGCGGTTGGAGAATAAGCGCGACAGGCGTGAATCGGCCGAGGTGTCGATCATGGTAGGCTCACCGATAGCCATCAGCAGCCGTTCAGCCGCATTGGCATACGCACTGTGGTCGTTACGGCAGATATCCAGAAACTCCTGTAAGGAGAATTCTTCATCTTTAGCGGCTTCATAGCGTTGACGGTAGTGATCGAAGATACTCATGGCGATACCCCTCAAGGATGGATGCGAGATGGGAACGCTCTGATTCACTCGCTCTGATTCACTATTGTTACGTTCCCTTCACTAAGCTTAGACGGGTCTGCCGGAATTTCATGCAAATAAAACTAAGTTTTTTAACGCGTTTTTAACACTGTGCTTTAACCAACGTTATCAGCTGCTTTGGTACAAAATGCAGGCGCGGTCAGAAAACTGCCATAAAAATGTCAGAATGGCAGTAAACCCAAGCATAAAAATGATGTGACGATGAGTAATAAAATCTTCGGCTACAGAGCAGAGCTCGCGATAAAACAGAAAATAGCTTATGAATGACTGCGACAGCCAAATGTGGCAGCTAAATGAGGGTGATGTGTGGCGTGGTACAAGATGGTGTAGGGGAAGTACTAACATAACGCTGCCGATACCTGTGGGTTAAGCAGCGTTACTGAGAAGGCGATATTCAGCCTGTTAGGCGATGCGAATACGTGCCAACAGCTGGTGGCTATGCTGAGCATTAATGATGGTTGGCGTACCGGCCAGAACGGTTTCCACACACAGCATGGTTTGATAACCGTCATCGGCCATATCGGCCATACCGCGCGCCCCTTCTTTGCCAGGGTTCCACGCTACCACACAGTTATTGCCTTGGTGCTCAACCACAATGACACGCTGGTTGGCTTCATCGTGGATGAATGAAGCTTCTTCGGCGGCCGTGTAGATGCGGTCAATGGCTTCACCCTCTTCGATGGTCAAAACCGGTGCATCTTCCACTTTCTGGCCTTTATTCAGGCTATCAGTGTATTCGCTACCGAGCGCTTCTACGCTGGTTTTACCGATATCACCCACCGCAAAATAGGTGTGCAGAGCACCGGTCAGACGGACTTCTTCATTACTGCTACTGTTCAGACTCAGCGTCAGTTGCTCGCCCACAGAGATCTCTAAGGTCAGCGAGAACGCATGTGGCCAGTAGGCATCGGTTTCTGCGCTGTCCGTCAGGTTTAAGCTCAGGCTCAGCGTCTCATTGTTTTCCTGATGCTGTTGTAATTGCCACGGCAAGTTACGGGCAAAACCATGCGCCGGTTGGGCAACACGACCAAACCACGGCCAACAGATAGGAATACCGCCACGCAGGGCTTTACCGCTGACAAAAGCTGCCTTTTCGCTTAGCCAAATTACCGGTTGTTGCCCTGTCGGTTGCCACAACAGCAACTGTGCGCCTTGCAGACTTACGGCCGCTTGGGCTTTGGGGTGATCAATAACCAGGATATCCAGCTCCGCATTACGGCGTAGGCTTAACGACGGGGAGAGTTGTTCAATAACAGGCAAAGATAAGAAACGATCCATCATCACATTTCCGTCAGTACAGGGTGTGAGAAAAACCTATAAAAAAAGGCGGCCAGCGCCGCCTTTTTTTCGCTCAATCAAGTATAGATTACTTGGAGATGTGAGCGATCAGATCCAGAACTTTGCTGGAGTAACCCATTTCGTTGTCGTACCAAGATACAACTTTAACGAATTTGTCGGTCAGCTGGATACCAGCTTTAGCGTCGAATACGGAAGTCTGACGCTCACCCAGGAAGTCAGTAGAAACAACTTCGTCTTCGGTATAGCCCAGAACGCCTTTCATCGCGCCTTGAGAAGCAGCTTTCATTGCTTCACAGATTTCTGCGTAGGTAGCAGCTTTCTTCAGGTTAACGGTCAGGTCAACTACAGATACGTCTGGAGTTGGAACACGGAACGCCATACCAGTCAGCAGGCCTTTCAGCTCAGGGATTACTACGCCTACTGCTTTAGCAGCACCGGTAGAAGATGGGATGATGTTTTGAGCCGCGCCGCGGCCACCACGCCAGTCTTTCGCAGATGGACCGTCAACAGTCTTCTGAGTAGCAGTAGTCGCGTGAACGGTAGTCATCAGACCAGATTCGATACCGAAGGTGTCGTTCAGTACTTTAGCGATTGGTGCCAGGCAGTTAGTGGTGCAAGATGCGTTAGAAACGATGTCTTGGCCAGCATAAGTGTCGTGGTTAACACCCATTACGAACATTGGGGTAGCGTCTTTAGACGGGCCAGTCAGAACAACTTTCTTAGCACCAGCAGCGATGTGCTTACGTGCAGTTTCGTCAGTCAGGAACAGACCAGTTGCTTCGGCAACAACGTCAACACCGATTTCGCCCCAACGCAGGTTAGCAGGATCACGCTCAGCGGTAACGCGAACAGTTTTGCCGTTTACAACCAGGTTGCCGTCTTTAACTTCAACGGTACCGTTGAAGCGACCGTGGGTAGAGTCGTACTTCAGCATGTAAGCCATGTACTCAACGTCGATCAGGTCGTTGATACCAACAACTTCGATGTCAGAACGCTCACAAGCCAGACGGAATACGAAACGACCGATACGGCCAAAACCGTTAATACCTACTTTGATAGACATATGCATTCACCAACTAAAATGTTCGTTGATTAAAAGATGGTTGTAAACTTACAAAAACCCTACAAACCGTCAAGAGGAAATGTGTCAAACTTTGCAGAAACTCATAAAGAAAGACAGATTTCTTCTTTTCCATCCCATTCATTCCTTGCTTATTTAAGCATGCTGAATCGATAGAGCTACCTAGTATAGTCAGTTTTGATTTGTTTATTGTGATTACAATCACGTTTCTTGGCGTGATAAGCAAATGTAACTCACTTTCACCTTATTTTTCAGTAAATTTAACCGCCAGTAATCGCGGGTAACGCGAGCTGGCATGCGCTTTCTACTTCAGTGTTGGGGTTACTCTCTGGGCTTCACAAGAAGCCATCAACGCGCACCTATGGCAGCGGCGGGTAACCTGTATTTGCCGCTTCGCGTTGCCGAGCACATATCGCGCTGAATTTACATCTTACGATGGGGCACTACGCGGCTGAGCCGACGGTCAAAAAAAGATAACGCTTCATTATGTACTATAAAATTCGATGAGTGAAAGTATGAGGGAAAATATGGCAGATAAGAGATCACCTTTGCGCAGCTTAACCCCGGAGCAACATCGGGTATGTCGCGAGCAGGGGACTGAAGCGCCGTTTTCCGGACGCTTACTGCATAATCGCAAAAACGGCGTATACCACTGCGTGTGCTGTGATCGCCCCTTGTTTACCTCGGATGCCAAGTTTGATTCCGGTTGCGGCTGGCCAAGTTTTAGTGCGCCGTTCAGTGAGGATTCGGTGTGCTATGTGAATGATTTTAGTCACGGAATGCAGCGGGTAGAGATCCGTTGCCGGCATTGTGATGCCCATTTAGGGCATGTGTTTACCGATGGACCGGCGCCGCGCGGTGAGCGCTATTGCTTGAACTCGGTGGCGCTGAGTTTTGTCGATAAAGATACCGGCGAAGTGACTGAAGGCTAAGCCACGGTTTTGCTGACAGCACCGCGCCGGCGATGTCAGCGCTGTATACCGGCCATGACGGATGTAAAGGATTTAACACAACAATCAGTGATTTCAGGAGTGAAAACATGCATGTGGACAGTCTGATTTCGGCGATGACGCCGGAGGTGTATGAACGCTTGCGGCAGGCGGTGGAAACCGGAAAATGGGCCGATGGTACGGCGCTGACCGAGGTACAAAAAGAGACCAGCTTGCAAGCGGTGCTGATTTGGCAGGCGCGCAATAATCCCGACCCACAGCACATGACCATTGGCCCGGATGGCTTGTTGGTGATGAAATCCAAGGCCGAGTTAAAGCGCGAATTTACGCCAGAGCAGGTGATCCCGACCTATTCGGTGTCTGGTGAGTAATTGATTACGGCGCGATTGCGTCGCCGCGCGTTGTTAATGCAAGAAGCCGGTTAATGTCCTTAACCGGCTTCTTGTTTGTTCGGCGCTTTTACATTTTCAATACGCAGAACTTCAACACGCGCAGCGGAAAGATAAGGCTTAGCGAGGTAGGGGATTAATCTGCGCTTAGCTCACCACGCAAATCTTGTTGCATCAGGTGGCGAATCTCATCGGCACTGAACTCTTGGCTTAGCAGGAAATGCAGTTTGGCCAAGGCCGCTTCCATGGTCATGTCATAGCCACTGATCACGCCCGCTTGCGCCAACGCATTGCCGGTCGCGTAGCCTTCCATATTCACTTTGCCGGAGAAGCATTGGGTCAGGTTGACCACGATAATGCCGCGTCGCGCCGCTTCATGCAGTTCATCTAACAATTGGGCGTTTTGTGGCGCGTTACCGACCCCGTAGGAGCGTAGAATCAGCGCTTTTACCGGTTGGCGCAGGAAGTTACGCACCACTTCATGTGAAATGCCCGGATAGAGGGATACTACCCCAATCGGCTGTGGTGTAATCGGGTGCAAACTTAAGGTGCTACCGCTGACCGTCAGGGTACTTTTGGTGATCTGACGGATGTTGATCCCGACTTCGGTTAAGATAGGGAAGTTCGGTGATGCAAAGGCATCGAAGCCATCGGCGTGGGCCTTGGTGGTGCGATTACCGCGAAACAGCTTGTTGTTGAAAAACAGCGTCACTTCATTGATTGGGTAATTGGCGGCCAGATACAGGGCGTTGAGCAGGTTGGTTTGGCCATCGGAGCGCAGCTCGGCCAGCGGGATCTGTGAGCCGGTAATGATCACCGGTTTATTCAGATTTTCCAGCATAAATGAGAGCGCTGAGGCGGTGTAGGCCATGGTATCGGTGCCATGCAGGATCACGAAGCCATCGTAGTTATCGTAATTGGCATAGATATCATCGGCGATCCGCTGCCAGTCAGCCGGAGTCATGTCAGATGAGTCAATCAGCGGACAATACTCATGGATACTAAATGCAGGCATTTCACTGCGGTGAAACTCCGGCATCTGTTCCAGTTGTTTTTGCATGTAACCCGATACCGGAATATACCCGTGATCAGAACGCTGCATACCGATAGTTCCGCCGGTATAGGCTACATAAATCGATTTCTTCTGCATAAAAATCCGCTGCTAACTTCTGCTAGGTAAACAGGCATCTGCTGCCTGCCTTAATGGCTGACCTGATAATGTTCAGGAGAATACGCTTATTATCTGCCTGATTATAGAAGAGTCTATGGTGAAAAAAAGCCCGGAGAGTCCGGGCTTTTGTATTTATTGTGCGGGTCTTGCGGTGCGTCAATTAACGCACGTGAAAACACTTACAAATAACGCTCACTTAGGTCAAATTACCGCAGTTGAGGCAGAATGCATAGCGACCGTTTGGATCGTTAAACTCGGTCAGCATGCGGGTTTGCTCTTGCCACATTTTTAGCGTCTGCATCAGTGGCGCGGGTACACCGCTGGCTGACGGTAGCACGGCCTGCAGTTGTGCGGTGAATTGCGACAAAATCAGATCGCGAGTCGATGGCTGTTGTTGGATCCAGCTCAGCTGCACTTTATCCAGCTTAGCCAGTTCGGCAGCTTTTTCGATCGCGGTGTCGAAGTCACCCAGCTCATCGACCAGTCCGTTTTGCTTGGCATCCACTCCTAGCCAGACTTGGCCCTGCGCGATTTTATCGACATTCGCCACGCTCATCTTACGACCTTGCGCCACCAAACTCAGGAACTGGCTGTAGCCGCGGTTAATCGACATCTGGATCAGCTCACTCACTTGTGGATTGAGCGCTTTGGTCACAGAAAGATCAGCCAACGGGCCGGTTGCGACACCATCGGTATTGACGCCGATACTGCCTAGGGTGTTTTCAAAGGTATTGAGCACCCCGAAAATCCCGATGGAGCCCGTAATGGTGTTCGGGTTAGCGACAATGTAGTTGGCATCGGCAGAGATCCAGTAACCGCCAGAGGCAGCCATTGAGCCCATGGAGATCACCACCGGCTTGCCGGCATTTTTCAGCGCAACCACTTCGTTACGGATGATTTCGGAGGCAAAGGCGCTACCGCCAGGGCTGTCAACGCGCAGAACCACGGCTTTGATTTTGTTGTCGGTCCGTGCTTGGCGCAGCAGATCGGCAGTACTGTCGCCGCCGATAGTCCCCGGCTGTTGGATTCCATCCATGATGGCGCCGCTGGCGATGATTACGGCGATATTACCGTCACGCGGGGTGCGATCCATCGGGTTCGCGGCCAGATAATCATTCAGCGTGGTGTAATTGAAGTCCTGCGCCGTTTTGTCCAAGCCAAAGGTTTTGGTCAGAAGCAGATTCATTTGCTGACGGGTAACCAGCTTATCCACCAGCTTGTGTTGTAACGCGTATTCAGCTTGATCGCCGCCAAATTGGGCCAGATTTTTGATCAGCGTATCGGCATCCGGCACCAATGTAGATGGATGTTGATTACGGTTACCGGCAATGTCACCGCGGATGTTTTGCCACATCAAGTTTAACCAGCGGCTGGTATTTTCGCGCGCTTCTGGCGACATATCGCTACGGATAAAAGGCTCCACGGCCGATTTGTAGGTGCCGACGCGGAAAACATGGGTGCTGACTTTGAGCTTATCCAACAAATCTTTGTAGTACAGGGCATTCATGCCAAGGCCATTGAGGGCTACGCCGCCTTGTGGCGACATATACACTTCGTTGGCATAACTGGCTAAATAATATTGAGTTTGCGAGTAGGTATCGGCGTAGGCGTATACCTTCTTACCGCTTTCGCGAAACTCTTTCAGGGCCTTACCGATGTATTCCACCGATGGCACGCTGGCCGCGTTAAGGTTATTCAAAAACATCACAATCCCTTTGATGTTTTTGTCATCTTTGGCTTGGCGAATGGCATCGACAATATCAAAGACCGAATTTTCTGCCAGCGGTGTGCTGCTACCCAGCAGTTCGCGACTCAGTTGTTGGAAGGGATTGGAAAAGCGCGGCTCTTCCACAATCACACCAGACAAATCCAGCAGCAGCGCACCTTGCTTGACTACTGGAGTACTAGGTTTGAGAAAGCCGTAAATCGCTACGCCGATCAGGACCACTACGACCAGCATCAGATTCAGTGCGGCCTGACGGATAAAGTTAATAATCCGCCAGGTCCAGGTAAACAGGTTGGCAACCAGTCGCCACAATAAGCGCATGGAGTCTCCATCAGGGTTAACATGAGGTATGAAGTGGCTATCCTATCGCTTTCTCACGTAAAGATCAGCTGACACGGCAGTGCTCGCGTTTTAAGTAAGCATAGTCATACAGTGATTTGTTTAACGAATGTAAACATAATGTTTGCCGTTATTCATTGCCTTTCGTAGACTGGTCAGACCATGACGAAAAGGACCCGACATCATGTCTCACTATCCTCATCTGCTTGCTCCCCTTGATTTGGGATTTACTCAGCTGCGTAATCGCGTGCTGATGGGCTCCATGCACACTGGGCTGGAAGAGATGCGCGGCGGTTTTGACAAACTGGCTGCCTTTTACCGGCGGCGCGCAGAAGGGGGCGTTGGCTTGATTGTAACGGGTGGCATGGCACCTAATTTTCGCGGTCGTTTAGTGCCGCACGGGGCGCAGCTGAGCTTCCCGTGGCAAATCAGTAAACACCGCCGTATCACCCAAGCTGTTCATGAGGGCGGCGGGAAAATCTGTCTGCAAATTCTGCATGCTGGCCGTTATGCGATGCATCCGTTTGCGGTTGCGCCGTCGGCGCTGCAAGCGCCAATTACGCCGTTTAAGCCTAAAGCGATGTCGGAGCGACAAATCCGCGGCACCATCCGTGATTTTGCCATGACCGCGTTGCTGGCTCGTGAAGCCGGTTACGATGGGGTGGAAGTCATGGGGTCGGAAGGCTATCTCATCAATCAATTTTTGTGCACACGCACCAATCAGCGTCAGGATGAGTGGGGCGGGAGTTTCGCCGGCCGTAGCCGTTTCGCGGTAGAGATTGTCAAAGCGATCCGAGAACGGGCAGGGCACGATTTCATCATTATCTTCCGTTTATCGATGCTGGATTTGGTCGAGCAAGGCAGCAGTTGGAGTGAAGTGATTGCGCTGGCCAAAATGCTGGAGCACGCGGGCGTGACCTTGCTGAATACCGGTATTGGTTGGCATGAAGCGCGGATCCCGACCATTGCCACCAGCGTGCCACGGGGCGCGTTCAGTTGGGTGACTGCGCGTTTGCGTTCGGAAGTGTCTATTCCACTGATCACTACCAACCGGATTAACACGCCGGAAGTGGCGGAGTCTATTTTGCAGCGCGGCGATGCCGATATGGTGTCGATGGCTAGACCGTTTTTAGCCGATCCTGATTTTGTTAAAAAAGCCGCACAGGGCGAAAGTCAGCGTATCAATACCTGTATAGCCTGCAATCAGGCCTGTTTGGATCATATCTTTGCCGGTAAGCGCGCGACCTGTTTGGTCAACCCACAAGCCGCCTATGAAACCGAGCTGGTGTATGTGCGCAGCGCGAAACCGAAGAAAGTGGCGGTGGTTGGTGCCGGTCCGGCAGGATTATCCGCTGCCTGTGTAGCGGCGGAGTGTGGTCATGCGGTGACCTTGTTCGAGCAAGACAGCGTGATTGGCGGGCAATTTAACTATGCTAGCCAGATCCCCGGTAAAGAAGAGTTCAAAGAGACATTGCGCTACTTTGCCCAGCGCGTGCAGGAGCTCGGCATTGATGTGCGCTTAGGGCAACGGGTCTTAGCCGAAGCCCTCAGTGATTTTGATGAGGTGATCATCGCCACCGGTATTGTGCCGCGTATTCCGAAAATTGCCGGGATCGCGCATCCGAAAGTGCTGAGCTATCTGGATGTGCTGCGCCACCATCGCCCGGTCGGACAGAAAGTTGCCATCATCGGCGCCGGAGGTATTGGCTTTGATGTCGCGGAATATTTGGTGTCGGGCGGGGATTCGGTGACCTTAAGCCCCGATCGTTGGTTACGTGAGTGGGGCGTGGATAAAGAGGTGCGCGAGCGTGGTGGTTTGCTACCAGCTGAAGCGCCACATCCTGCGCGTGAAATTTGGCTCTTGCAGCGTAAGAGCAGCAAAGTCGGCGCCAGCCTTGGCAAAACCACCGGTTGGATCCACCGCGCCAGCTTACAAAAGTATCAGGTCAACATGCATTCGGGCGTTGAGTATCAGCGTGTGGATGATGATGGGCTACATGTGGTGATGGATGGCCAAGCGCACGTGTTGCCGGTCGATAATGTGATTTTGTGTACGGGGCAAGAGCCGTTACGCGAGCTGGCCGATCAGCTGATCATGCTCGGCGGCAGACCACATGTGATTGGTGGCGCGGATGTAGCGGCTGAGCTGGATGCCAAACGCGCAATTCGCCAAGGGGCAGAAGTGGCGTCGCGTTTGTAACGGTTCGGACAGCGGTGGCGATAGGGTGCTGGCGCGGTAAAAATGACGCTGGCTGATGCTAGTAAGAACTATTCGTACTGGTGGTTATTCGTGTTAAGCTGCGAATCATTATCATCAAGCATGTATCGCTTTCATTTTTGAAGCAGGGAGTATTCTATGCTGGCTCTGGATTTGCTGCTTAACCGTCGTTCTTCATCACGCCTGCAAGCGCCGGCACCGTCGGGGGAAGCGCTGGAGAATATTATACGCGCCGGTATGCGCGCGCCGGATCATGGCGCATTGCAGCCGTGGCGTTTTACCCTGATTCAAGATGCGGGATTGCAGCGGTTCAGTGATTTACTGGTACAGGTAGCGCAAGAAGATGGCGAGCCCGCTGAGGTGATTGATAAATCGCGTAATGCGCCGTTTCGCGCACCACTGATTATTGCCGTGGTCGCCCACTGTACCGAACACCATAAAGTGCCGTATTGGGAGCAGGTGTTATCGGCTGGTTGCGCGGTACAAGCGATGCAAATGGCCGCCTTTGCACAAGGCTTTGGTGGGATCTGGCGGAGCGGCAAGTGGTGTGAAGATGCTCGCATTAAAGCGGCGTTTGATTGCCGCGAGCAAGACGAAATTGTCGGCTTTTTGTATCTCGGTACCCCGCTGATTGCCCCGCAAAAGGTCAAATCGCCAGACATCAGCCCGTTTATCAGACAATTCTAGTCATCATTTTTGAGCATCTGACGCGGTGCGCGCTTATAATGGGCGCATTGCGTGTTTGCACACGCCTGTCATTATTGGTCTTTTTGGTGATAGGACGCCTTTCCCATGGAAAAAATCCGTTTAACCCAGTACAGCCACGGCGCGGGCTGTGGGTGTAAAATCTCGCCTAAAGTGCTGGATACCATCCTGCACTCGGAACTGCAAAAATTCACTGACCCTAATCTGCTGGTCGGTAACGAAACCAAAGACGATGCCGCCGTGTATGACATCGGTAATGGGGTCGGCATTATCAGTACCACTGACTTTTTCATGCCGATTGTCGATGATCCGTTTGATTTTGGCCGCATTGCTGCCACTAACGCCATCAGTGACGTGTATGCCATGGGCGGTAAGCCGATCATGGCTATCGCCATTCTTGGCTGGCCAATTGCCAAACTGCCGGCGGAAGTCGCGCAGAAAGTGATCGACGGTGGTCGTCATGCTTGCCAACAGGCAGGTATTGCCTTGGCCGGTGGTCACTCTATCGATGCGCCAGAGCCCATTTTTGGTCTGGCGGTGACCGGTATGGTTGATACGGCGCTGGTGAAGAAAAACTCCGCCGCTGAAGCCGGTTGCCAGTTGTTCTTAACTAAACCGCTGGGCATCGGCGTACTGACGACCGCAGAGAAAAAAGGTTTGCTGCGTCCTGAGCATGTGGGTTTGGCCACTGAAACCATGTGCCAGATGAACAAGCCGGGTGCTGATTTTGCGCACATTGATGGCGTTACCGCGATGACCGACGTCACCGGTTTCGGTCTGTTGGGTCATTTAAGCGAAATCTGTCAAGGCTCTGGCCTGCAAGCGACCGTATGGTTTGATGCCGTACCTAAGCTGGATGCGGTAGAAGAGTACATCACTGCCGGTTGTGTACCGGGTGGTACAACCCGCAACTTTGACAGCTATGGCCATCTGATTGCCCCGATGACCGAGATGCAGCGCAGCCTGCTGTGCGATCCACAAACCTCCGGTGGTTTGCTGCTGGCGGTGCGCCCAGATGCGGTGGAAGCCGTACAGAAAGTGGCTGCGCAACATAATCTGACGCTGAGTGCGATCGGTGAAGTGCATGCGGGTCAAGGTGAACATCTGATTGAGGTCACGTCATGCCGCGGTTAAATGCAGCCGAAGTGGATTTTCGCGCGCTGTTTTTAGCCGATACCCCGCTGATGGATGTGCGGGCTCCGGTAGAGTATTTGCAAGGGGCATTTCCGACTTCGGTCAATTTGCCGCTGATGAACGATCGCGAACGTGAAGCGGTCGGGATTTGTTATAAAGAAGAGGGGCCGGATGAGGCCCTGCGCCTCGGTCACAAGCTGGTTCGCGATGATGTGAAAGCCGCGCGTCTGGCGGCGTGGACGGCGTTTTGCCACACCCATCCGACCGGTTACATGTACTGTTTCCGTGGCGGCCAGCGTTCGCATATCACCCAAGCGTGGCTCAAAGAAGCCGGCGTTGACTACCCACTGATTGAAGGGGGTTACAAGGCGCTGCGCCGCTTCCTGATGGAGCAAACCGTGGAAGCCGCTAAGCTGCCGATGATGCTGATTGGCGGTAATACCGGTAGCGGTAAAACCCGACTGATCAAGGCGCTGCCAAACGGCGTGGATCTGGAAGGGGCGGCACGCCATCGCGGTTCGTCGTTTGGTCGTATGGTGGCCGAGCAAGCCACGCAAATTGGTTTTGAAAACCAGTTGGCGGTGGATCTGCTCAAATGTCTGGACCGCGGTCTGGGCTCGCTGGTGCTGGAAGACGAAGGCCGTATTATCGGCTCGGCGCATGTGCCGCTGGAGCTGTATCAGTCGATGACCGAAGCCAAGATTGCGGTTATCCACGATCCGGTGGATGTGCGTTTGATTCGTCTGCGCGAAGAGTATGTCGATTTCATGCTGGACGGTTTTTGCAAAGTCTACGGCGAACAACACGGCTGGATGCAGTTTGCTGATTATCTGCGTCATGGTCTGTTTGGCATTCGTAAACGTCTGGGCATGACTCGTTTCCAAGAGATCACCGAATTGCTGGAATCGGCGCTGGTCGAGCATCAGCAAGGGCAGTCGGCCGATGTTCACTTGCGTTGGTTGGAGCCTCTGCTGGTGGAATATTACGATCCGATGTACCAGTATCAGTTGTCGAAAAAAGCCGATCGGATCGGTTTTACCGGCACCTATCAGGAAGTAGAAGATTTCCTGCGCAGTAATACCGCTCCGTAAGCGGCCTTGTACACCGATACCGATAAGGAAGTGAATGCGTCTTTTCATTGCAGAGAAACCGAGTCTCGGTCGGGCAATTGCGGATGTGCTGCCCAAACCGCACCGTAAACAGGATGGTTACATTGAGTGCGGCGAGGGCAATGTGGTCAGCTGGTGTATCGGTCACCTGCTGGAGCAAGCGCCGCCAGATGCCTATGGCGAGCAGTACGCGCGCTGGAATCTGGCGCATCTGCCGATTGTGCCGCAAAAATGGCAACTGTTGCCGAAAGCCTCGTCGCGCAAGCAGCTCAATGTGCTTAAAGCACTGGTCAAAAAGGCCAGTGATATCGTACATGCTGGTGACCCGGACCGCGAAGGGCAACTGCTGGTGGATGAGGTGCTGGAATATCTGGCGTTGCCGCAAGAGCAGATGCAGCGCATCCAACGCTGCTTGATTAACGACCTCAACCCGTCGGCCGTGACGCGTGCGATTGGCCGTTTGCGCTCTAACCGCGAGTTTATTCCGCTGTGCGTTTCTGCACTGGCACGCGCGCGGGCCGATTGGCTGTACGGCATGAACATGACCCGCGCCTATACCCTGCTGGGCCAGCGCGCCGGTTACCAAGGCGTGTTGTCGGTTGGTCGAGTGCAAACCCCCATCTTAGGCTTGGTGGTGCGCCGCGATGAAGAGATAGAGCATTTTGTCCCGCGTCCGTACTATGAAGTGCGGGCGCACATTATTACGCCGGCCGAGGAAATCTTTACTGCGCAGTGGCAGCCGAGTGAAGCCACTGAGCCGTATCAAGATGAAGACGGCCGGATCATCAGCCAGAAATTGGCTGAGCATGTGGCGCAGAAAATTAGTGGCCAACCGGCGATAGTGGATGAGTATGAAGACAAGCGGGAAAAAGAGCTGCCGCCGTTACCATATTCGTTATCCGCGTTGCAGATTGATGCGGCCAAAGCGTTTGGCATGAGCGCCCAGCAAGTGCTGGATGTCTGCCAAAAACTGTACGAAACTCACAAACTGATCACCTATCCACGTTCCGATAGCCGCCACTTACCGACCGAGCATTTTGCCGACCGGCACAGCGTATTGGGAGCGGTGGAAGTGCATGCGCCAAGTCTGAAAATCGATGGCGCCGGTTTTGACCCATCGCGCCGAGGGCGCTGCTGGGATGACAGCAAAGTGGATGCGCACCATGCGATTATCCCGACCTCGCGTAACAAACCGGCGTCCTTAAGCCCAGATGAGCATAAAATCTACACGCTGGTGGCACGTCAGTATCTCATGCAGTTTTGCGCCGATGCAGAATATCGCAAATGCCGGATCCGGTTATTGATTGATGGCGGCCGCTTTCAAGCGCAGGCGCGTAACTTGCAAATTGCCGGTTGGAAGACCTTGATTGGCAAGCAAGATGACGACGGAGATGAAGAGAGCAGCGCACCATTGCCGCAGGTGAGCAAAAACGATGAACTGCTGTGTCAGCGCGGTGAAGTGCTGAGCAAAGAAACGCAGCCACCGCGTCCGTTTACTGATGCCACCTTGCTCTCGGCCATGACCGGGATTGCCCGTTTCGTGCAGGATAAAGAGCTGAAAAAAGTGCTGCGAGCTACCGATGGCCTGGGTACCGAAGCGACCCGCGCGGGGATCATCGAGCTGTTGTTTAAGCGTCAGTTTCTGCACAAAAAAGGGCGGGTGATCAACTCCACCCCTGCCGGACGGGCACTGATCCACAGTCTGCCGGATGTCGCCACGCGGCCAGATATGACGGCGCACTGGGAATCGAAGCTCACTGCCATCAGTGAGAAACAGTGCCGCTACAGCGATTTTATGCAGCCACTCGAGCAGCAACTGTATGCCATGATTGAACAGGTACGTCATGCCTCACCACCGGCAGCGATGCGGGTCTTGGCCTCGGTGTCTGCAGCGTCATCGGCCGGGAAACGCCAGACCACCGCTAGTCGGCGCACCAGTCGCACGAGTGCGAGTCAACATTCTGCCTCGGCGGCCGATACCGATAATAGTGATAAGGCGATAACGAGCTCTGCAGCGAAAAAAGAGAGCGTTAAGCGTCCTCGTAAGCGTCGGGAACCCAAACAATAACAAGATGT
This sequence comes from Plesiomonas sp. ZOR0011, assembly GCF_000800945.1. Classification (NCBI taxonomy): domain Bacteria; kingdom Pseudomonadati; phylum Pseudomonadota; class Gammaproteobacteria; order Enterobacterales; family Enterobacteriaceae; genus Plesiomonas; species Plesiomonas sp. ZOR0011. The sequence continues at coordinate 6,076 of NZ_JRKB01000066.1, read as the reverse complement.
TGGCGCGATATATCCAGCCGGCTAGCAACCGTTAAGGAGTTAGGAATGACAATGCGGCAGAGTAATACTCGAAACAACGTGCTGTCACGTGGATTGGCCTTAGCGTTGATGCTAGGCGGCAGTGTGCTGGCTTCGGCACATGCAGAGAGCACGGTGATCAGCACCGGTTCATTGAGCGATGGCGGCGTGTCGGTTAGCAGTGGCGCATCGGGTACTACGATTATCACGTCGGGTAATAGCACCATCTCCTCGGACGGTACGACTATTAGTACATCTGGTATCAGCACCTCTGGTATCAATTCATCCGGCGTCACTAGCTCAGGGATCAGTACTGGTTCGTTGACTAAACCCAGTCAACCGAGCTGGAACAATGACAATACCCGATTGAAAGTTGATGTAGATGCGGGTGCCTTGATGCAAGGGCAAGCCTGTTTCTATGCCGATCAACGTTACTCGCAAGGGGCGGTGTTATCGGTGGGGAATATTTTGATGCGTTGCATCCCGCAAGATCCGCAATTTAATAACAGCCCACTGGAATGGCAGGTTTTTACGGGGAATAAAGCACGCTAATTATGTGCTTATCCAAGACGGTCATTGGGCTTTTGGCTTTGCGTACTTCAGCGAGCCGACATCGCCTCAGTGCATTAGTGCTCCAGTAAATTAGAGCATCAGTTAAAACAAACCAGCCTCGTGGTTAATGGCGACTACGAGGCTGGTTTATTTTCAGCCGATTTTCAGCTGGAATTATTATTCGTTCTTTATTGGGTATCTGCCTGCATATACTGGCGCAGTGCCGCTACCAGCGGAATATCTGCCGCCGGCATGGCGTAGTCCGCTAATTCGGCGTAGCTGACCCAATGCGCCGCATCATGGCAATGCAGCACCGGCGTAATAGCGTTTGGTAACGTGGCGATATAGCCATGCAGGCGGATAATGCAGTGCTCTTTTTCCACCTCCGCGCAGCCCAGTGATGCGCCAATTTCACAGGTTAACGCCAATTCTTCTTGCAGCTCACGGCGTAGTGCCTGCTGATGACTTTCGCCAGCCTCAACTTTACCGCCGGGTAGCTCCCACAATCCGCCATCTTGGGCATTTGCGGTGCGCTGTGCTAGCAGAACTTGGTTCTGAGCGATAATAGCGGCAGCGACCACTTCAATAATCTTTTTCTCCACCGTACGGCCTTATATCTCCAGAAAGAGGCGGTAATGGTAAGAGATAAAATTAAGACAGAAAATCTTAATTTCCTCCCATCCTTAAATCGTAGTCGACATTAATGGTGAACGGGCAGTAATACCCACGCCTAATATGCGTGCTTAATAGAGCAATATGCTGTTACTCGACGGCCAAAATAGCCCAAATGATTTACCTGATATTAACAAACGATAAAACATACAGTAGTTTTAATAGCGATGGTATCGGGAAGCGAGACGCCCCGTTACCTTAGGATTCACCGCAAGCCCGTAAATGATAAGGATGTTCCGGATGTCTGACGTACCGGCGTTACAGGTTGATGATTTATATAAATCTTTTGGCGCTAATCAGGTGTTGTCAGGAGTCAGTCTGACGGCGCACAAAGGCGATGTAATTTCGATTCTCGGCTCATCGGGGTCTGGCAAGTCGACGTTTTTGCGCTGCATTAACTTATTGGAAATCCCTTCAGCGGGTGAGGTGCGCATTGCCGGTGAATTGATTGCCATGCGAACCAATCGCCGAGGTGAACGACTCCCCGCCGATGACAAACAGGTGCAGCGTTTACGCGCCAAACTGGCCATGGTTTTTCAGAGTTTTAATCTGTGGTCGCACATGACCGTGCTGCAAAACATCATCGAAGCGCCGGTGCATGTGCTCGGGGTTCCGCGTGCCGAGGCGATCAGCCGCGCTGAAGCCTTGTTGCAGCGGGTTGGTCTGTATGAGCGGCGTGATTACTACCCAGGCCATTTGTCGGGTGGACAACAGCAGCGTGCAGGTATCGCTCGCGCCTTGGCGGTGGAGCCTTCGGTATTGTTGTTTGATGAGCCAACCTCGGCATTAGATCCTGAGTTAGTGGGTGAGGTGCTCAGTGTGATGCGCTCGTTGGCTGAAGAGGGGCGCACCATGCTGGTGGTCACGCACGAGATGGCTTTCGCGCGCGAGGTATCCAGTCAGGTGGTCTTTTTGCATCAAGGGCGTATTGAAGAGCAAGGTACGCCAGAAGAGGTCTTTTTACAGACCCGCTCTGAGCGCCTGCGCCGTTTCTTATCGCCTAAGTATTGATTCAGGAAGGAAGAACAATAGCGCGACAGGAAACACCTGCAATACAAAAAACTAGCAGACACGTTGAAAGCATAAGACGCGTCTGACATGTATGACACCGATGCGCTGTGTTTTACCTATTGATGTATGGCGTAAACCGCGCGAGTAAGGGGAAGGAGACGCACGATGGCATGGCTGAATAACAATACTCGACAATCCAAAGGGTTGGTAATGGCGCTGGCGATCGCCGCCACAATGAGCAGTGGTGCGGCGCTGGCTAAAGACTGGAAAGACGTGCGCATTGCGGTAGACGTACCGTATGAGCCTTTTGAATATAAAAAGCCGGATGGCACTCTGACCGGTTTTGAAATTGATTTAGGCAATGCGGTATGTGAGCAAGCCAATCTCAAGTGTGAGTGGGTGGTGCAAGCATGGGATGGCATTATCCCCGGTCTGCTGGCGCGTAAATACGATGTGATTTTCTCATCCATGTCGATCAACGAAGAGCGCAAAGCCAAAGTGGCGTTCTCTGAGCCGTATTACAACACCCCAAGCGCTTGGTTTGCGGCCAAAGGTTCATCGATTGATCCGGCTAAGCCAGACACGCTGGCTGGCAAACGCATTGGTGTGCAGCGCGGAACGATTCAAGACGGCGCTGCGACCAAACAATTTGGCAAAACTGCGCAGATTGTCCGTTATAACACTGGTGACGAAGTGGTTATGGATCTCAAAGGCGGACGCTTGGATGTCGTGCTGCTCGATTTCCCGGTGGGGGAAAGTACGTTGCTGAAAACCGCTGACGGTGATCAGTATGCGCAAGTTGGGGAAAAACAGCAGTTAGGTGACGGAGTTGGCGCAGCGTTTCGTAAAAATGATAACGAGTTGCGCGAGAAATTTAACCAAGCTTTGCAATCGGTTAAAGATAACGGCACCTACGACAAGATCATGAAGCAATACTTTGATTACAGCGTCAAAAAATAACGCGCGGTAGCGGTTAAGTATTTCACGTAAATGTATCTCATGTAATACACCACGTAAGCCGGGCGGGATGCTCGGCTTTCCATGTCGTCCGTCAGGACAGGGAGACGCAGTATGTTGGATCTCCACGGCTACGGGCCGTCTATCTTCGCTGGTGCCTGGCTGACGCTTGAGTTAGCGTTCCTTTCCTTAGTGATTGCACTGTTACTCGGTTTGTTGACGGCCAGCGCAAAACTATCGAGGCAGCGCGGTTGGCGTTGGCTAGGCCAGCTCTATACCACGGTAATCCGTGGCGTGCCGGATCTGGTGCTGATGCTGCTGATTTTTTTCGGGATCCAGATTATCGCCAACAGCATCGGTGATTGGTTGTATGCGCAGTATGACGTGGAGTGGTACGTCAATATTGATGAGTTTACGGCTGCAGTGATGACCATCGGTTTTATTTTCGGTGCCTACATGGGGGAGACGTTTCGCGGGGCGTTCTTAGCCGTTGAGCGCGGACAGCTAGAAGCTGCGCGGGCCTTTGGCATGAGTGGTGGACAGGTGTTTCGTCGCGTGTTGTTCCCACAAATGATGCGCCATGCACTACCGGGGATCGGCAATAACTGGCAGGTGCTGATCAAGACCACTGCGTTGGCGTCAGTAATTGGTTTGACGGATATGGTGAAACTGGCTAAAGAAGCGGCTGGCGCGGTGCATGAGCCGTTTACTTTTTTCATTCCGGTGATCTTGGTGTATCTGGCGCTGACCACCGTCTCGGAAATTGGCTTGTATTATCTGATGCGCTATTACAGTGCTGGCGTTGTTCGGGAGTAGTGCGAGAGTAGCGTGGGAGTAAGTCATGATAGAAAAATGGTCGCTTACGATACAGCAGTGGTTGCAAGGCAACACAATTTTTACGCCAGAAACGCTGCTGCATTATTGGGATGGATTTGTCACCACGGTGCAGTTGCTGATTGTCTCGGTGTGGGTGGGGTTGTTACTCGCCATTCCGCTGGCGATTATCCGTTGTAGCCGCTCACGCATCGCCTCATCATTGGTCTGGATGTTTACCTATCTGTTTCGCGGTACGCCATTACTGGTGCAGTTGTATTTGGTTTACTACGGCCTGACCATGATTGAGGGTATTCAGCACACGGTTTGGTGGCGTTGGCTGCAAGATCCGATTTACCCGTGTTTACTGGCCTTTGGTTTAAATACCGCGGCTTATACCACCGAAATTTTGCGCGGTGCTATGCAAGCCACTTCGCGTGGTGAGCGAGAGGCGGCGCGTGCCTTTGGTATGTCACCTTGGCAGATGACGCGGCGGATTATATTGCCCTCGGCGTTTCGCCGTGCACTGCCGGCTTATGCCAATGAAGTGATTTATATGCTGCATGCCACGGCGTTAGCAAGTGTGGTGACCGTGATTGATATTACCGGTGCGGCGCGCGATGTGTATGCGCAGTTTTATGCACCGTTTGAAGCCTTTAGCTTTGCTGCGTTGTTATATCTTGGCCTGACATTTTTGTTGGTGTGGGGATTTCGGCGTTGGGAAGATCATTGGCAGCGTCATTTACGGCCACTGGCGAGCTGACATCAATCGTTATCGGCAAGTACTCTGGCATCTAACAATAAAACGGGTCGCATCAGCGACCCGTTACTATTTAAGGCGGTTATGCACTCATGCGGATCTCGCATATCAGCGAAGGAAAAACTCCACATTAGCCCACAAGAACGCAGCGATTAGAGTGCAAAATTAGCCCAGATAGGCGCATGATCAGACGGTTTTTCCATCCCACGCGTTTGATAATCAATACCGGCTTCGTTGCAGCGCTCGGCCAGCATCTGGGTGGCCAAGATCTGGTCGATGCGCAGGCCACGGTTATCATCAAAGCCCTTCGAGCGATAATCAAACCATGAGTAGCGATCATGGGTATCTGGATGCAGGGCGCGGAAGGTATCCACTAGACCCCATTGCAGCAGGGTATCCATCCACTCGCGCTCTTCTGGCAAGAAGGAGCATTTGCCGGTACGCAGCCAGCGTTTACGATTCTCTTCACCAATGCCGATATCCAAATCGCTGGCACTGATGTTCATATCGCCCATGATCACAATCGGTTGATCCGGTGAATGATGCTCGCAGAGATAATTCATCAGATCGGCGTAGAATTTTTGTTTGGCTGGAAACTTAGTTGGATGATCGCGGCTTTCCCCTTGTGGGAAGTAGCCGTTTAAGACAGTCAACGTACCGGCTGGCGTTTCCAGATCTGCCATGATCATGCGGCGCTGCGCGTCTTCATCATCGGTCGGAAAACCCTTACGTACCGCCAGTGGCTTGGCTTTGGTCAGCAACGCGACGCCATAATGGCTTTTTTGACCATGGTGGAAGACGTGATAGCCCAGTTTGGCGACGTCTTCCAGCGGAAACATGTCATCGTGAACCTTGATCTCCTGCAGACCAATTACATCGGGTTGATGTAGCGTGACTATTTCTTCCAGCTGATGTGGTCTAGCCCGTAATCCATTGATGTTAAAGGAGATGAACTTCATATTCTGCAGTCACTTATCGTCAGGCATAAAAAATGAAGCTTTGATGCTAGCAACTCAGCGGTGAGTTTGAAAGCGAGAATTCGCTGAAAATCAGCGATGAGCATGTGGGGCGTTCGGTTGGGATTATGCGATAACAGAAACCGATCAGGACGAGAAACAGAAACGCACAGAGCAATAGAGAATTTAAAAATCGAGAAGGCTATATGAAAAAAACTAGATGAGAAAATCGATACGAAGAGGATACGGAAAAGAAAGAAGAATGGTGGAGAGAGAAGGATTCGAACCTTCGAAGGCTGAGCCGTCAGATTTACAGTCTGATCCCTTTGGCCGCTCG
>NZ_JRKB01000065.1:0-8798 GCF_000800945.1 Plesiomonas sp. ZOR0011 | reverse complement strand
AGAAGTGAAACGCCGTAGCGCCGATGGTAGTGTGGGGTCTCCCCATGCGAGAGTAGGGAACTGCCAGGCATTAAATAAGTGAAGAGCCCATCCTAGCGGATGGGCTTTTTGCGTTTGGGTCTTGGCTTTTGTATTTGTCTTTTCATCTTCCTTTCCTGCTATTTACTTCTTATTTCATTCTTTAATCTCTTGGTCCTCTTATCTTTTCTATACCTTGCCGTTTGAGCTGCTGATTGATGGCACTAGTATTTAGTATGTAATAACGCAGGCACAAAAAAAACCCTGCCGTAGCAGGGTTAAACGAGAGATGAGGATTGTTACGTCTTTCTACGTCTGTACTAGATCGCGTTGCGCTTAGACGTGTAAAAAGGCTTTCATCTGCTCCAGCACTTCTTCCGCCCTTTCTTTGCAATCCATCTCGGCGAAAATACGCAGCAATGGCTCGGTACCGGAGAAGCGGGCAATCAGCCAACCGCCATTTTTGAAGCGAACTTTGGCGCCATCAGCATAGCTGACGCTTTCCACTTCGTAATCAAAGTCTGGCAGTGCTTTTTCCACATAGATCTTGTTATACAGCGTTTCCTTTTCGGACGCTTTGAAGGTGCAGTCACCTTCCGCGGTATAACAATAGCCATACTCGTTGTAGATTTCGCTTAACAGCTCAGACAGCTTCTTACCGGTGACACTCATCAGCTCAACCAGCAAGCTGGCGGCAAAGATCCCATCTTTCCCTTTGATATGGCCACGGATCGTCAAACCACCGCTACTTTCGCCGCCAATCAGTGCATCTTGCTCATCCATTTTAGAGCTGATGTGCTTGAAGCCTACCGGCACTTCATAGCACTCCTCACCAAAGCTATGGGCAATCTTGTCTAACAGGTGCGTGGTGGCTACGTTACGTACGACACCGCCTTTCCAGCCTTTGTATTTCAGCAGGTAGTAATACAGCAAGCAGAGGATTTCATTAGGGTGAATGAAATTGCCTTTTTCATCAATGATCCCTAAGCGGTCTGCATCACCATCGGTACCGATCCCGATGTCATAACCTTGCTCGACCACCATTTCGGTCAGACGACCGAGGGTATGAGCGCTTGGCGATGGCAGTTTTCCACCAAACAGCGTGTCGTGACGATCGTTGATCACATCGAGATCGCAGCGGGCGGTGATTAATACGGTTTGCAAGCAGGTTTTGGATACGCCATACATCGGATCCAGCAACACGCGCAGATGACTGTTTTTGATCGCTTCCATATCGATAGCATTGATAATGGAGTCGACGAAGTCATTGGTAGGATCGAACAGTTCGATTTTCCCTGCTGCTAATGCTTCTTCAAAATCGATACTTTTGATATCCGCCGCAGTTAATTGATTGGCTAAAGTTTCAACTTGCTGGGTTTCAATTTCGTTGGCATCACGGCCGCCAAAGGCAAACACTTTGATCCCGTTATAATCGGCTGGGTTATGACTAGCGGTAACGCAGGCGCTTAATGCAGTACCGAGCTTTTTGGCCGCGTACATGATCATTGGCGTTGGGGCGTATTTCTTGACGAAATAGACTGGGATCCCGTTGGCCGCTACCACTTGGGCAATCCACTTTGCGGCTTTGTCTGATAAGAAGCGGCGGTCAAAACCGACGACAAATCCTTGTTTTTCAGCTTGTTGTTCTTTGATGATATTGGCTAGCGCTTGACTGACGCGTTCGACGTTAGCTTTGGTGAACTCTTCACCAATAAATGCGCGCCAACCACCTGTTCCGAAATGGATCATGATTGAGCTCCTCTCATTTCTCTCCATAAACATCAAAATGGGGCATCCATAGGATGCCCCCAATCGGTTAGCCCATAATGACGACTACATCATGTGTTGTGCCGGCAGGCTGGGCCGGGATCGCGCCTTGTACCGGTGTACCATTGAGCAGCACCGATTTCACACCTTTGCTGACGCCATCCGGGTTTTGTACGTGAATATTGAACGTCGCACCGCGCCATTGGCGCTGTACACGGAACTCTGGCCAATCTGTTGGGATACAAGGATCAACAATCAGACCCTCGAAGCTCAAGCGCACGCCTAAGATCCAGTTGGTTGCAGCGAAGTAGGCCCAGCCCGACGAGCCGGTCAGCCACGGGTGATTGGCTTTACCGTGCGACGTATGATCTTTACCCATCACGAACTGCACATAGGAGTACGGTTCAGCGATACGCGTTTCAATCTGATCATTTTGGTTGTACGGCAGCAGGGCATCGTAGAATTTCATGGCGCGATCGCCACGACCCAGTTTGGCTTCGGCAACCCACGCCCATGGGTTAGGGTGCGAGAAAATCGCGCCGTTTTCTTTCACGCCTTGATACACGCGCGTAACGAACCCAATGTCATCATTCGGGGTGGCGAATGATGGCGCATTGAGGTGCAGACCCCACGGCGAGTACAGGTACTCATCCACGGAGTCCATCGCTTTACGGGCACGTTCTGGATCGGCGACACCGGAAACCACCGCCCAAGTGTTGGACTCCAGATGCACCTTACCTTCGGTTTGTTCTTGGGTACCGATCTTCTCACCTTTTTTGGTGATCCCGCGGATATACCAATCGCCATCCCACAGGTTCTCTTCACAGGCAATGCGGACGTTTTCTGCCATCGCTTGATAGCGTTCAACATCTGCATCTTTACCTAAGAAGCGAGCCGCTTCGATAAAGGCTTCGATGGCCCAATAGTGCAGGAAAGACACCATGGCACTTTCACCACCGCCTAAGTTCAGGCAGTCGTTCCAGTCGGCGCGCAGGCCTTTACAGATCCCGGTTGCACCGACATATTTGGCGGAGAAGTCCAGAATTTTGGTCAGATGCTCATACACGGTGCCTTCGCCGCCATCGGCGTAGTTCACCACTTCATCAAAGAAGCTGGTTTCGCCGGTTTCCATCACGTAGCGACAAACGGTCGGTACCAGCCACAGGGCATCATCGGAGCAGGTATCTTCCAGCCCATGGATCATGTCATCGGCATTCGGGGTCGGCACCACGGTCGGTGATTTGTAGGCTGGGGCGTCGCTCTTGTTCGGATCGAACCACGCAGGATCGAACAGGTGCAGACCATAGCCTTCTTTAACCTGACCCCGTAACAGCTCTATCAGACGCTGACGGGTTTTTTGTGGGTTGGTGTGCGGTACAGCCATCGCATCTTGCGCGGTATCACGATAGCCCAGACCGGTGCGGCCACCGACTTCGATGAAAGAGGCAAAGCGTGACCAAACCACGCAGGTTTCGGCTTGGTACAACGTCCACGTGTTGAGCATGGTGTCCAAACCGGCATGCGGGGTCTGGCACTGGAATTTCTCAACACGCTCCGCCCAATGCTGTTTGATCCCAGCAAAGGCTGCATCGACATTCGCCAAGTTGCTGTATTTGGCTTGTAGTGCTTGGCCTGCTTCCATATCACCGACGCCCAACATGTAGACGAAGCGGACTTCTTCACCCGGTTGCAGGGTAAAGGCTTTATGCAGCGCGCCGCAGTGGTTGCCAGTTTTTTCGAAACTGTTGGAGCAGTAACCGCGTTCAACCGCAATTGGGTTGGACTCATCACGGTACAAGCCCAGGAATTTGTCACGCAGGCCATCAAAGCTGTCTGGCGTGAAGCTGGAGGCAAAGAAGTAGTATCCGGTTTCACGGCTTGGGTTATAGAACAGGTCATATTCGATGACGCTGTTTTCATAACGGGTACCGGCCGAGTACAGGCTCATTTGGTGGTTTTGGTTGTCGGAGGTGATGTGGCTGAACGAGAATTCGACAAAGGAGAACGCACTGATGGTGCGCGCTGTATCACCGGTATTTTTTAACGTGACATCCCACAGCTCGACGCTGTCATCGACCGGAACAAAGATGGTTTTACGCGCTTCGATGCCGTTGTAATCACAGCTGAACTTGGAATATGACAGGCCATGACGGCATTCGTATTGGGCTTCTTCGAGGCTTTTGCCTACCGGCTGCCAAGAGATAGACCAATAATCGCCGCTTTGATCATCACGCAGGTACACATAGTGCCCCGGACGGTCAAAGGTGGCGTTGGGACGGAATTTGGTCACACGGTGGTATTCCGGTGATTTGTAGAAGGAGTAACCGCCGGCATTATGTGAAATAACAGTACAGAAATCTTTCACCCCCAGGTAATTGGTCCAAGGTGCAGGCACATCGGGACGGGTGATGACATATTCCCTGTTGTCATTATCAAAGTAACCGTATTTCATGTAAAAACCATCCTATTAAAGTAGCATCTCTCACACCTGAAACAGGCGATAATTAATTCCGTGTCGGTCGAGCAAAGGTCGCAAGCCGGATAAGCGGGCTAAAAAGTCCGGCCAATCCCGCCGGCTTTTGGCGCTCCACATGGCTTCGGCAATTGCCAGCAAACGCGGATAAAGCATGTAATCCATTCGGTTTTGATTGTTAATTTGTTCACACCACAGGGCACACTGCACCCCGAGGATATGTTTGCGTAACGGTGAGTCAGAAGGAAGAGCTGCCAGCGGCTCATAATGATAAGCCTGTTCCAGATTCACACTTCTGGCCCAGTCAACGCCGGGTTCATCAGGATTATGGCTTTGCGCCATATCCAAATAGGTGTACTGCCCGGGCTGCATAATCACATCGTAGCCTTGGTGAATACATTCCATTCCCGCCTCTTCACCACGCCATGGGAAGATAATGGTGTCTTTACTGACTTTCTCGCCGTGGGTGGCTTCTTCCCAACCCATCATGCGTTTGCCGTGTTGATGCAAAATCTCTTCAGCAAAACGTAGCAAGTGGCCTTGCAACTCTTTCGGCGAACGGTAATTCAGGGTTTGCATCATCGCTTGGCAAGCAGGGCTGGCGGTCCAAACACCTTCGGGCACTTCATCGGCACCAATATGGATAAACGGTGACGGGAACAGGGCGCAGATTTCAGCCAGTACGGTGCGAATGAAGGTGTAAGTTCCCTCTAGCGCAGGCGATAGCACGTTGTCGTTGTAGTACTGGATACTGCGGTATTGCGAGCGGTCTTGCGGATCGCGAAGCAGCTCTGGCAACGACAAAATCGCGGCGCGGCAGTGACCCGGAATATCAATTTCAGGGATCACGGTGATGCCGCGCGCGGCAGCGTAAGCGATGACCTCGCGGATCTCCGATTGGCGGTAGTAACCGCCGTGGCGCTCTGCCAAGCAGGTGTATTGTGGTAGCAAGGTTTCTTGCGGACCGCGCCACGCACCGATGTTGGTCAGTTGTGGATAGGCATTAATCTCTACCCGCCACCCTTCATCATCGGTCAGGTGCCAGTGGAAATAGTTAAATTTACAGTAGGCTAGCTGGTTGATGAGACGCTTGATGGTAGCGACCGAGTGAAAATGGCGTGCGCAATCGAGCATCATGCCACGATAGCCATGCAGTGGTTGATCGTCAATCTCTGTGCATGGCAGGCAATAGGCGCCTGATGGCGTGTGCGCGGGTGTTGCCGGTAGCAGCTGTAACACGCTGGCGACTGCATAGATAAACCCTTCGCGCTGAGCGGCGCGCACGCGAATATGCTGCGGCTGGATTGTCAGCTGATATTGTGCCGGCGCCAGCGTTGGGTCGCATTCGAACCAGATAGCACTCTCTGGGCTGGTGGCGGGTACCAGAGGTAATGCCAAGCCACAACGGGCCACGACTTCGTCTTGCAACCACTGCACTGCTGCATCGGCTTGCGGCGTCATTAAGCTCAGGGTGGTATGTTCATTGAGCGTAAAATGACCATCTTGCTCATGTTGTACCAAGGGGCGTGGGATCACGCCCACTTGCGGGGTGAGTGACGGTAGCGCCGGCTCTGCTTGCCATTGTGATTGCACTCGACCAAACCCGAGCTCAAAGTGGCCAATCTGTATTGGCAAACGTTGCAACGAACCATCATCCTGCAAGACTTCCAGATATGCATCACCAAAACCATCGCTCTGGTAGTGCAGGGGAGCGGTGCCCATAGCAAAGTGAAAATCGATGCTGCCACCGGCCGGTAAGCTGAGCATGGCGCCATCTGCCGCCACCGGATTGAAGCGACAAAAACTGCCGGTCTGGCTGATGCTGCCAGGCTGTACGGAGTCCGGTTTGATCAGGCGACAAATAGAGAAACAGCACTGCCAGTTCTCCAGAGACTGCGTACCTTGGTTGTGCAACCTAGCTCGAAACGTACAGTACGGCGGCTGGTGTTCACACAGGGTTAATTCCAGTAACAACGACGTCACGGCATCATCCTTAATCGATTTCACTGGTGACATTCTCAGTCACTGGCAGATGTTGGCGGGCATAAAAAATGGCGCCGTCGATGGCATCAAAGCGTGGTTCTTGCAAACGCGCCAGATAACGCTCTTGCAGCCAAGGCTGGATGTGGCGGCCAATACTGCCCATCAGCGCAACGCGCTCGGCGCCTTTATGCAGCAGGGCATCGAGTAGCAGTTCGATGTCACGCGCGGTATCTTGCAGCAGTTGCTTGGCCAGATGATCGTGCGCGGCATGCTGGAAAATTAGCGGCGCAAAGCTGGCATAGTCACGTGGCAGCGCTTGCTTTGACCAGCTGACAATATTGTCTATATTCTGCTCGAACTGACTGAAAATCGCTTCGGCCAAACTGGAAGCGGCCGTAATGCCTTCGATAGCCAGCAGTGATTGCTGGATACAGGCCAAGCCTAAGCGGGCGCCGCTACCTTGATCGGAGATGGGGAATTCATGGCCACCGAGGGTGGTGATGTGACCGGCACGATACAGCAGGCCACAAGAGCCGGTACCGGCAATCAGTACGGCGCCATCTTCGCCGCCCCACGCACCCAGACAGGCTCCAAGGGCATCGGTGATCAGGACTTGACGTGCATAGGAGGTCGGTAGACGTGAAAAGGCGTCTTGCGCCTCTTGATGCTCAGCGCCTGCTAACGCAAAGCAGACATGCATACGTTGATAGTCGCGCACGGTAAGGCCGGCTTGTTGCGTCGCATCGCCAATGGCATGTTGTACTGCTTGCATCGCCAACTCGCTGCCCAGCAAGATATTGGCGCTTCCGGCATAGCCTTCACCCAAGTTATTGCCGTGCTGGTCGCGGATCCGCGCGCGGCATCCGGTGCCACCGCCGTCAACACCCACATACAAAATCTCAGACATGATGCGCCTCCTTGTACTGGTAAGTAATCGCTAATAAATACCAGGCTGCATGTGGGATCCATTGCTCTCCCCAGCGCCAGTTTTGCAGTATGTCTTCATCGTACGGCTGGGGTTTGAAGTCTAAATCGGCTTCATCCTCAAAACCGGCGGTGATGCCGTTACAGACGCCCCCTTTGGCATTCGGGAAGGCATCCAAATAGGTTGGGTTGTGGTGTCCAGTGCCATCGAGCATGCAGATATCAAACGGGTTACGGCCCAAAATCCAGTGCAGCGCATCGTTGGCATAGAGGGGCAGGGCCGATTGTTGCTCGGCGTTGGCGTACGGCTTTGCGGCATAGGCCATGCTGGCCAGAGAGGCTAAACGGGCATTTTCGCCTTGCCACCAGTAACCGCTTTCATTGTCATGTGGAATAAAGAAACTACGCCGTTTTTCGCTGTGGGTGCCTTTGACGTATTGGCATGGATAGCCAAACGGATTAAATGGCTCGGCCGTGATGTACAACTCAAACTCGATAGCTTGACGCAGCGTTTGTTGCAAGGTGGCCTGTTGTGCGGGCAGGGCGCTATGCTGGAGGTGATACACCAGTGCCAAGACCGGTAATCCTGCATCCGAGGCATGGAAAAATGGTCGCGAGCCATCGGCATTGGCTGACCAGTAGTGCGGGTATTGTGCATCACTGCATTGGCGCTGCATTAAACGCTCGGCCCAGTACTGGCTCTCTTGTTGCAAACGGGTATCTTGCGTGGCGCGATAGAGTGCAGAGGCGGCTAGCAGGGCGCAATACTCATCCAGAATATTTTCGCAGCCATCATCCAGATACTGGTGATTGTATTCGCGCAGATGCCAATAGCCACTTAAGGCTGCCCGCAGATAGTCATCTTGCTGGTATTCACCGTGACGCGGCTGGCGGGAGGCGTCAGCCAGTGCTGCAATCGCCATGCCGCCACCTTGACGGAAGGCCGCTTGGTAAGATGTGGCTTTATGTCCGGCTTGGGTTGCATAGCTGCAAATTTCGCGCTGCTGTGGCTGTTTGCTCCAACGATCGAACAGCGTCATGTAGAAATAACCGTCGGGATCTTGCATGCGCACCAGAAAATCGGCGCCAAACAGGGCTTCATCCAGCAGACGGTGATACAGGTTTTGGATTTTCAGTGCTGAGTCGTTGGCCAACAGTTCGCTGGCTTGCAATAAACTCCACACCACCAGCGGTGTTTGTTGCGGGTTCATGTAGTTGGCATACGAGAGATGGCTGAGGTATTTACTCACATCCCCTGAGGCGTCATACCAACCACCATGCAGATCGACCGGCTCTCGCTCCGGTTGATCAAAAAAGTGCGCTTGACGATCGTGCAGATCGTAGCGTCCGCTACAGCGCTGGGATTTAAAATAGTGCAAAACATCGGACAACGTGGCGTGCAGCGCCAGTCCGTCACCGATGGTAAAAGTATGGGAGCGATAATCGCCGCATTGCAGGTAAAAGCGGCCACATCCCTGAAAGTCGGAAAAATCCAGAGTGTAGAAATAACGGTTTTTCCAGCCGGGGACCGCGCCCTGACTGACGATGGCGACCTGACTCACCACTACCTGGTCTTCCTCACGGTATAGACCGGCTTGCTGGCCGCGCAGACCAGGCGGTGCTTGCAGCACCG
>NZ_JRKB01000006.1:0-1900 GCF_000800945.1 Plesiomonas sp. ZOR0011 | reverse complement strand
CCGGCACACAGATGACCACTGGCCGCGAAGCGGTTAGAGGGCACTCTGTGTATGCTGGCTTAGTCTTTTAAATCGGTTGTTGGCGAGCGAAGAAAAAGGGGGGTGAAGGCGTTCATGTGGAAAAGTAGGGACAGTAAAAACTGCCCCAGACTTTACACACAATCACTCTGACCGATCAGCTAAACGGAAAGAAACGCTCCGCGATCAATAACTTTTTCTAGATTTTAAATGCAAAAAAGCCGAGAAGGCTTGCACCAACTCGGCTTAGTTGCTCTAATTCTTTGCGGCGTGTGCCTGCTACGAACCAGACCTCAGAAATCTAATCGTAGCAGGGCTGGCTAGCAATGTCACTACCAGCTAAACACCATTCAACGACATAAAACCACACACGCCAACTCAAAACTTCAGGTCTACGCCCCGGACTCCGGCAGGATAAACAGGCAAACGGTGGGAGAAATTTCTGAGACTCCCTAACCAGCTCGGGAAAGAAGCTGGCTCTACCCCGTCTCGCTGTACGATAACAAGCACCTGATAAAGTGAAGTTAAGAGACATGGAAAGTGTAGGATTTCTGAACTGGCACACTCTCCCTAAAAACCTGAGAACACCGCAAGCGATCTAGGCGCAGGTCGCTACGCTCCCGTTTTTTTGGTGTACCCACCACGGGGGCATTAGGCTTTTATTGTGTTTTTTTTGTAAAACGCCTCAATATACGCTGCCAAAGAAGAATGCTCACTGAGGTGAGCAGGTAAAAAATCAGTCCGTAAAACAAAGCTACGCCAACATATAAAGAGAATGTTTTTAACACCGCTAACACGCTGAGCTGGCAAGAAAAAGGGTCTACTTTTCGCCCTTCATCAATAAAGACGATACACAGCTCTGAACCTTCATTCATACTCACGGCAGCAAAGGCTGCTAAACACCCAACGCCGATAGATACAACACCGACAAACCAAGCAAAAAACCTATGTAACCTCATCGCATCTTCCACAAGACTTGTTTGCTAATGGCATCAACACGAGCTCCGTAATCAGTAACAGACTCAGCCCCTGTAAAGTTATATATGCTCGCAACCTTTCTTATCGTTGGGTTCGGTACTCGAGCTGAAATGCGCTTTAGAATAACGGCACCAGTTCTTATGTTTGCCACAGGATCATTTATGATTTGATCTTTTGTATACCCAAGCTCTTGGGCTATACCGCCCCATGTTTCATAAGATATGTTCATTGGTCTAAATGTGCGGTTCTGCGGGTGAAGCCTGTCGTAATACCCATGCGTGGACTCCATGTACACAACAGCTTTTAAAAGACTTGGGTTTAAATCCATTTCCGTTGCCGCAGCATCAATAATTCCCTCGTTTGCGTCCACTTCATCAAAAAAATCCAACTCGATCAGCGGCTTTCCTGATTTTGCATTTACGTTTTCGGCAATTTCAAATATCGCAGGCTCATTTTTAATGATGCTATCAACCCGCTCTCTTTCCATATTGATAATTGGAGCTGATGAAAAATACTGTTCTTTTGGCGGGGTTAGATAAACGGGATCATCCCTGAAATACTTTATCGGATCAGGCTCGATACTTTTCCGCGGGTTCTGCCATAACCCTAATCCACGGCCATACAGCATAAACTTATCGTGCTCCACAAACCGACTCCATTTGGTTACATAATCACGAGTCAAATTGTGTCATGAATGAAGGATTTACCATAACACCCATTTACCGCACTACAGACAGCGAAGGGTAAGAGACAACATGAATCCGGCGAACCCTGAGCCAAACCCACCGAAAAACTGAGACATGATCAAGATAGTGAGAAGCGAGATGATGGCCAGCAAAAACAGCGGCGCGATAGGTCTAGACATACCAAGTCCTTTTTAATGCAGAAATCCTAATGCGCACTA
>NZ_JRKB01000064.1:0-78510 GCF_000800945.1 Plesiomonas sp. ZOR0011 | reverse complement strand
AGAGATAGAGATAGAGATAGAGATAGAGATAGAGATAGAGCCTAGCCGACAAGACGCCCCTAGACAAAAATTAGAGAGAGAAAAAACACGCAGTACAGAAAAGCAAAAAGCCTTCCTAAACTGTTGCTTAGGAAGGCTTTTGGTGCCAGTGGACGGACTCGAACCGTCACACCCGAAGGCGGTTGATTTTGAATCAACTGTGTCTACCGATTTCACCACACTGGCTTTATGGTGTGGCATTATACATACCGTACTTTCGACTGCAATAGAATTATGTCAATGTCGTGTTCAATTGCTTGAAAAAAAACCAATTACTTTATTCGGTTAGCAATAATGTCTACACTCTGGCCGAAATCCTTTTCTTTTTATCGATATTTACAGGATGTATATGGCGGTACTTTCTTCTAATGGTTACCCGCGCGCCGGCTTTTTTCGCCGTTTAGGTGCTTTTGTCTATGATTTATTGCTGTCGTTAGCGCTGGTGATGCTAGCCGGAGCAATAGCGGTGGGGATCACGGCCTTGCTGCACAGTATGAATCTGATTTCTTTAGGCGATGCGGTGGATGTTGCCGCGTATCTGGATAGCCAAGCATGGTATGCGTTTTATCTGCTGGGCTGCTTTTGTGCATTCTATGTTTGGTTCTGGCATAAAGCCGGCCAAACGCTGGGCATGAAAGCATGGCGTTTACGGGTACAACAGCTTGATGGCCATAATCTCACGGTAACTCAATGTCTGGTGCGTTTGACGACAGCAACGGTAGGACTGGGAAATCTGCTGGTTCTCTTTGATCGCGGCAATCTGCGCGCGTTTCAAGATTATATGTCTGATAGCGAGATGGTGGTGCTTCCTGTTCGTCCTAAAACGAATGTTGCCAACAACAGCGCCACCGAAGAATAAACGCAACTCACCTTCCCTCATTCGAAAAACAATAACGCCGGGCAAGCCCGGCGTTATTACTGACAGAGATAGATGCATTATCAGCGGCGGCGCGTTAGCAAATACCAACTTAAACCGAGGAACAAGACACTCGGGAATGCGGCACCAATCACCGCCGGCACGTGGTACACCAAACTGAGTGGACCAAAAATCTGGTCGGCAACATAAAAGACGAAACCAAAACAGATCCCGGTCAATACCCGCGCGCCCATGGTCACACTACGCAGTGGGCCGAAAATGAACGACAAGGCCAACAACATCATGACACCGACCGTCACCGGCTGCAGCACTTTGCGCCACAGCGCCAGCTCATAACGCCCGGTTTCTTGCCCGGTTTGCTTCAGATAATGAATATACTGCCACAACCCACTGATAGACAGCGACTCAGGCTTAATGGTCACGACGCTCAGCTTGTCGGGACTCAGGCTGGTTTTCCAGTCGGCCGAGAAGCGCTGCTCACCGGTTACCGCTTTTTCACCAATCACTGCTTCATCAATCTGGTGCAGTTTCCAACCTGAATCGGTGTAGTTCGCGCTATTGGCATACAACACTGATTGCAGCTGGTGCTGCGGATTGAATTTGTAGATGTTTACGCCGCTAAGCTCCTGCTGGCTGACAATCCGCTCAATATAGATAAAGTCATCGCCATCTTTGGCCCACAGGCCACCGGATTTAGCCAACATCGAGCCGCCGTAGATGGCTTGTGCGCGCAGATTACGCGCCAGCTGATCGCCCCACGGCGCGCCCCACTCGCCAAGCGCCATGGTCAGGATCACCAGCGGAATCGCCGTTTTCATCACAGCCATCGCAATCTGTAAACGGGTAAAACCGGCAGCTTCCATCACCACCAGCTCACTGCGACTGGCCAGCATCCCCAATCCTAACAACGCGCCCAACAGCGCCGCCATAGGGAAAAAGACACTGATGTCTGCCGGAACCGTCAGTAAGGTGAACAGACCGGCATCCCAGACACCGTAGGTACCTTCACCAACTTTCTTGAGCTGTTCGACAAATTTGATGATCCCAGACAGGCCCACCAAGGTGGCCAAGGTCATCATGATGGTGCCAAAAATCGTCCGGCCAATGTACCAATCAAAAATCCGCATCATGCCTGCGCTCCTTTCAACTGAGCCCGCAGACGACGCATTGGGATGCTGTCCCACATGTTCAAGATAATCCCCAGCAGCAAGAAGCCACCATTGGTTACCCAGATCCAGACCGCCGAATCCATCCGTCCATTATCCAGCGCCGATTTCAGCGCACTTTGCAGCAAGAAGTAGATGAGATACAACAGCAGTGCTGGCACCACATTCGCAAACCGCCCTTGGCGCGGATTCACCGCCGACAGCGGGATCACCAGCAGTGCCAAAATAGGTACCGCCGCAATCAGGGTCAACCGCCAGTGCAACTCGGCACGGGCATGAGAGTTATTTTCCTTCCACAGCGCAGCCGTTGGCATTTGCTCCCAATCGCCACTGTCAGCTTCGACATCCTGATGACCAATCACGGCGTTGTAGGTATCAAAGTGCGTGATCCGAAAATCGCGCAAGAAAGCCGTGCCTTCATAACGTACGCCGTTGTCCAGCGTCAGCATTTGATCGCCATTTTTAGCTTTCTCTACTTCACCGGAAGTAGACACCACAACCGACGGACGGCTGCTCTCACCGCGTGGACGCAGCTGGGCCACAAACACATCTTGCAGCTGGTTGCCCTCCAAGCGATTGACGAAAATCACCGAACTGCCATCGGGCGAGCTCTGGAATTGGCCGGCCACCAAGGCGGCAAGCCCTGGGTTGGCTTTCGCTTCGCTGATCACTTGCGCTTCGGTTTTCGCCGACAGAGGACTCAACCAGAGCACGTTACCCGCGGCTAAAATGGAAGTCAGCAATGCCAACCACGCGGCGGCGCGCAGCAAGGTGCGTTTGCCCATACCGCAGGCGAACATAACGGTCATTTCACTTTCGGCGTATAAGCGACCGTAAGTAAACAGTAAACCGACAAATAGGCTCAATGGCAGCATCAATTGCGCCATGTAAGGCAGGCCTAAGCCCAACACCGACATCACGAGGTTGGCCGGCAAATCGCCTTCCACCGCGGAGGATAAAACTCGGACTAACTTCTGGCAGAAGAAGATCAGCATCAGGACAAACAAGATGGCGATCTGGCTTTTCAGCACTTCCCGTACCAGATATCTAATAATGATCACGCTCTTTACGCCTATGAAAACTTGTCTTTTTGAGTGAATATCTATAGTTTTTTGGCTAATAGGCCATTTTTCAGAGCTTTGGCTGGATAAAAGCGCGGAATATCGTTTGTTCCGCATCGGCCTGAGCGCTGTTAATAATTCTGTAAATAGATTAACGCATTCATCTGGTGAAGGCGATCTACCTCACTGAGTTTTCTCATGAACCCGCCATTATCCAGAAAAGCACATCCTTTGTCTTTAGGAGACTGCATGGAGTTTAGTGTAAAAAGCGGCAGCCCTGAAAAGCAGCGCAGCGCCTGCATTGTTGTTGGTGTCTTCGAGCCACGCCGTCTGTCACCGATCGCCGAGCAACTGGATAAGATCAGTGATGGTTATATTAGTTCATTATTGCGTCGCGGCGATCTGGAAGGCAAGCCAGGCCAGATGCTGCTTTTACATCAGGTTCCCAACATTCTCTCCGAGCGCGTCTTACTGGTCGGCTGCGGTAAAGAGCGCGAGCTGGATGAGCGCCAGTTTAAGCAAATCATTCAAAAAACCATCAACACCTTGAATGAAACCGGCTCGATGGAAGCGGTGTGTTTCCTGACCGAACTGCATGTGCGCGGACGCAACACCTACTGGAAAGTGCGCCAAGCGGTGGAGTCGGCCAAAGAAGCGCTGTACACCTTTGATCAGATGAAGAGCATCAAGGTTGAACCGCGTCGCCCACTACGCAAACTGGTATTTAACGTGCCGACCCGCCGTGAGCTTTCGGTAGGCGAAAAGGCCATCCAACATGGTCTGGCCGTAGCCTCTGGCCTCAAAATTGCCAAAGATTTGGGCAATATGCCGCCGAATATTTGTAATCCGGCCTATCTGGCTTCTCATGCGCGCCAATTGGCCGATGAGTTCTCACCAGTCACCACCCGCGTGATTGGCGAGCAGCAGATGAAAGATCTGGGCATGAATGCCTATCTGGCGGTCGGTCAGGGCTCGCAAAATGAATCCCTGATGTCGGTTATCGAGTATAAGGGCGCCGCGAACCCAGACGACAAGCCGATTGTGCTGATCGGGAAAGGGCTGACCTTTGACTCCGGTGGTATTTCCATCAAGCCGTCTGACGGCATGGATGAGATGAAATACGACATGTGCGGCGCCGCGACCGTGTTCGGTGTAATGCGCGCGGTCGCCGAGCTGCAATTACCACTCAACGTGGTGGGCATTTTGGCCGGCTGCGAAAACATGCCAGATGGCCGCGCCTATCGCCCGGGCGATATCCTGACCACCATGTCCGGCCAAACGGTCGAAGTGCTGAATACCGACGCCGAAGGCCGCTTGGTGTTATGTGATACACTTACCTATGCTGAACGCTTCGACCCTGAGCTGGTGATTGACGTGGCCACCTTAACCGGTGCCTGTGTGATTGCCCTTGGTCACCACATCAGTGGCTTGCTGTCGAACCATAACCCGCTGGCCAACGATCTGCTGAGCGCCTCCGAGCAAGCAGGCGATCGCGCATGGCGTCTGCCACTGGGTGATGAGTATCAGGAGCAGTTGGAGTCCAACTTTGCTGATATGGCCAACATCGGAGGCCGTCCAGCGGGTGCGATCACTGCCGGTTGCTTCTTGTCGCGTTTCACCAAGAAGTATTACTGGGCGCACTTAGACATTGCCGGCACCGCATGGCGTTCCGGCAAGAGCAAAGGTGCAACTGGTCGTCCAGTACCGCTGCTGACGCAATTCCTGCTGAACCGCGCTGGCGTTAGCATCGAAGAGTAAGCAGCCCTGCGGCCACAACACGGATTACGAGTAACCATTACCGGGGGCGGCAGCCCCCGTTTATATTATGATGAAACAAGCCACTTTTTATCTTCTGCCCGCGAGCGCCGACGGCGAGTTGCCGGCAGGATTAAGCGCCCAGGCCTATCATGCCTGTCGTTTAGCTGCGGATGCTTGGCGACGCGGACAACGGGTGTTGATCGCCTGCGCGTCACAGACAGAGGCCTTTGCGGTAGACGAGGCGTTGTGGCAATTCGATCCGCAGCAGTTTGTGCCGCATAATCTGGCCGGTGAAGGGCCGCACTATGGCTCACCGGTGGAAATTGCCTGGCCAGAAAAACGTAGCGCGTCACGGCGCGATTTACTGATATCCTTATTACCAGATGTTGCCGACTTTGCTTCTGCTTTCCTTCAGGTGATAGACTTCGTCCCCTGCGAAGAGACGCTGAAACAGCAGGCGCGTGAGCGCTATAAGGCTTACCGACAGGCCGGCTTCCAGCTGACAACCCAAGATCTCGGCATTACGCCATCAACGAATTAGCCTTAAGATGACCATGGAAAAAACCTACAACCCGAACGCCATCGAACAAGCTCTGTATCAGGCTTGGGAAGAAAATGGCTACTTTAAGCCGCATGGTGATACCCGTCAGGAAAGCTACTGCATCATGATCCCGCCGCCGAATGTCACCGGCAGCCTGCACATGGGCCACGCGTTCCAGCAGACCATGATGGATGCTCTGACCCGTTACCAGCGTATGCAGGGTAAAAACACCCTGTGGCAGGTGGGTACCGACCATGCGGGGATCGCGACTCAGATGGTGGTTGAGCGCAAGATTGCCGCTGAAGAAGGCAAGACCCGTCATGACTATGGCCGGGATGCCTTTATCGACAAGATCTGGGAATGGAAAGCCGAATCCGGTGGCACTATCTGTAAGCAGATGCGCCGTCTGGGTAACTCTGTCGATTGGGATCGTGAACGTTTCACCATGGATGAAGGCCTGTCCAATGCGGTGAAGGAAGTGTTCGTGCGTCTGTACGAAGATGACCTGATCTACCGCGGCAAGCGTCTGGTGAACTGGGATCCAAAACTGCACACCGCGATCTCCGATCTGGAAGTGGAAAACAAAGAGAGCAAAGGCTCCATGTGGCACTTCCGCTATCCGCTGGCTGATGGCGTGAAAACCGCGGACGGTAAAGACTACATCGTAGTCGCGACTACCCGTCCAGAAACCATGCTGGGTGATACCGGTGTGGCGGTGAACCCAGAAGATCCTCGCTACAAAGATCTGATCGGCAAAGAGATTATTTTGCCAATCGTCGGCCGTCGTATCCCAATCGTGGGTGACGAGCACGCCGATATGGAAAAAGGCACCGGCTGCGTGAAGATCACTCCGGCGCACGACTTTAACGACTATGAAGTCGGTAAACGTCACAACCTGCCAATGATCAACATTTTGACCTTCAATGCGGATATCCGTGATGAAGCCGAAGTGTTCAATACCAATGGCGAGCCAAGCACCGCTTACAGCACCGAGCTGCCTGCCAAGTACCGTGGTATGGAGCGTTTTGCGGCGCGTAAAGCCGTGGTGGCCGAATTTGAAGAGCTGGGTCTGCTGGAAGAGATCAAGCCACACGATCTGACCATTCCATACGGTGACCGTGGCGGCGTGGTGATCGAGCCGATGCTGACTGACCAGTGGTATGTGCGTGTTGCACCACTGGCAAAAACCGCCATTGAAGCAGTTGAGAACGGCGATATCCAATTCGTGCCTAAGCAGTACGAAAACATGTACTTTGCTTGGATGCGTGATATCCAAGACTGGTGTATTTCGCGTCAACTGTGGTGGGGTCACCGCATTCCGGCGTGGTATGACAACGCCGGTAACGTGTATGTAGGCCGTACTGAAGAAGAAGTGCGCAGCAAGTACAAGCTGGACAACGTGATTGTTCTGCGCCAAGACGACGACGTACTGGATACCTGGTTCTCGTCAGCACTGTGGACTTTCTCCACACTGGGCTGGCCAGAAAATACCGAAGCGCTGAAAACCTTCCATCCAACCGACGTGTTGATGACCGGTTTCGACATCATCTTCTTCTGGGTGGCACGCATGATCATGATGACCATGCACTTCATCAAAGACGAAGATGGCAAGCCACAAGTGCCATTCAAGACTGTGTACGTCACCGGTTTGATCCGTGACGAGCAAGGTCAGAAGATGTCGAAATCCAAGGGTAACGTGATTGACCCGCTGGATATGATTGACGGCATCTCGCTGGAAGATCTGCTGGAAAAACGCACCGGCAACATGATGCAGCCACAGCTGGCTGAGAAAATTGGCAAGAGTACCCAGAAGCAGTTCCCGAACGGCATCGAAGCACACGGTACTGACGCCCTGCGTTTCACCTTGGCGGCACTGGCCTCTACTGGCCGTGACATCAACTGGGATATGAAGCGTCTGGAAGGTTACCGTAACTTCTGTAATAAGCTGTGGAACGCCAGCCGTTTCGTGCTGATGAACACCGAAGATCAAGATTGCGGCTTGAACGGCGGCGAGATGGTACTGTCACTGGCAGACCGCTGGATCTTGGGTGAATTCAACAACACCGTGAAAGCATTCCGTGAGGCGCTGGACAACTACCGCTTCGATATCGCGGCCGGTATTTTGTACGAGTTCACCTGGAACCAGTTCTGTGACTGGTATCTGGAGCTGACTAAGCCGGTGATGAACAGCGGTAGCGATGCTGAACTGCGTGGTACCCGCCACACCCTGATTCAGGTGCTGGAAGGTCTGCTGCGTCTGGCTCATCCAATCATTCCGTTTATCACGGAAGAGATTTGGCAGCGCGTGAAAGTGCTGGCTGGCGTGCAGGGCGATACCATCATGCTGCAGCCATTCCCAGAATATCAGCCAGAAGCGACCGATGCTGCCGCGATGGAAGATCTGGAGTGGATCAAGCAATTGATCATTGCGGTACGTAACATCCGTGCTGAAATGAACATCGCACCAAGCAAGCCGCTGGAGATCCTGCTGCGTAATACCAACGCGCAAGAGCAGCGCCGCGTGGAAGAAAACCGCACCTTCATCCAGAGTCTGGCGCGTCTGGACAACATCACGCTGCTGGCCGATGGCGACAAGGGCCCAGTATCCGTGACCAAACTGGTCGGTCAGGCTGAACTGCTGATCCCAATGGCCGGTCTGATTGATAAGGATGCTGAGCTGGCGCGTCTGGCTAAAGAGATCGAGAAAGTGAACGGCGAAGTTGCTCGCATCGAAAGCAAGCTGGGTAACGAAGGCTTTGTGGCGCGCGCGCCAGAAGCGGTCATTGCCAAAGAGCGTGAGAAGCTGGCCGGTTATGCCGAAGCCAAGCGCAAGCTCGAAGAGCAGCAAGGTGTGATTGCCTCTCTGTAATTGCGGATCTGTAATCGCAATCTGCGCCTAAGTACTTTACTGTATTCAAGCCCGTCGCCAGCGACGGGCTTTTTTTATGCGTCACACGCCCGCGCCAATCATTTAGCCGCCAACAGGCATAAAAAAACCGGGCCGTAAGCCCGGTTTTTATCCTGTTAGTGGCAATGGCCGTTGGCCTTGCCCACCTAACGACATCCATCAGAATCAGTGGCGCGTTGGCGCGTCTTCTTCTTCGTCATCCTCGTCGTCGAAGAATTCATCATCTTCCTCTTCTTCGCCGTCCGGATCTTCAAAGTACGTGCCCCAACCGTCGTAGTTGATGCCAAATTTCTCTGCCAGCTTCACCAACTGCTCAACTTGCGCATCGATTAGCTCGGCTTTCAGCGGAATTTCACTGACGACGTCACAGCATACCAGCACAGAGCCGTCTTCGACTTCCAGCTCTTCAGCATCCGTCACTTCATAGCTCAGCTTGAACGCTTCAACGGCCGCCTTTTCCAGCTCCTCAAAACGCTCTGCGGACAAATGGTGCTCAATGGTATACAACGCATCAGGATCGCTACCATCTTCCAGCAGTTCATCAATGATCAGGCGAGTCTCTTCCTGCTGTGCTTCCAGAAATTCACGGTCTGCCATAAGGCCTCCAGAGAGTTAAGTAATTCGGTTTTCATTGTCCCACACCCTGCCACGCCTCACCACCGATACTTCCATTGCTTATAAATTAAACACAACACTTGAAAACAAATAAAAACTCAAATAGATTGAATAAATAGTCGATATTAACCACAAACAAAAGATATATATGCAAACAAGGACGGACATATGGCTTTTAACCTGCGTAACCGGAACGTATTAAAACTCACCGATTTCACCAGCAAAGAGATCCAGCACTTAATTGAGCTGGCCAGTGAGCTGAAAAAGGCCAAATACGGCGGTTATGAGCGACCTCGCTTACAGGGAAAAAACATTGCGCTGATCTTTGAAAAGACCTCTACCCGTACCCGCTGTGCCTTTGAAGTGGCCGCCCATGACCAGGGCGCACACGTTACCTACTTAGGCCCATCCGGTTCACAAATCGGCTGTAAAGAGTCAATGGCCGACACGGCGCGAGTTCTCGGGCGGATGTATGACGGCATTCAATATCGGGGCTTTGGTCAAGCACGGGTCGAAGAGTTGGCGCGCTATGCCGGTGTGCCAGTCTGGAATGGCCTAACCGATGAGTTTCACCCCACGCAGATCTTAGCCGATTTCCTGACCATGCTCGAGCACGGGCAAGGCAAACCGTTAAACCAGATGAAACTGGCGTATCTCGGCGATGCCCGTAATAACATGGGTAACTCGCTGTTAGAAGGTGCGGCGCTGATGGGATTAGATCTACGTTTGGTCGGCCCGAAAACCTTTTGGCCGGAAGAGTCACTGGTTGCGCAGTGCCAAGCCATTGCAGCTACCACCGGTGCCAAGCTGACCTTAACCGATAGCGTCGCCGAAGGCGTACAGGGCGTGGATTTCCTGTATACCGATGTCTGGGTCTCCATGGGCGAGCCAGAAAGTGCCTGGGCCGAGCGGATTGCCCTGATGAAGCCGTATCAGATCAACATGGACGTGATCCGCCAAACCGGTAATCCACAGGTGAAATTCATGCACTGCTTACCGGCCTACCATGACGATCAAACCGAAATCGGCCGCGAGGTAAGCGCCAAATACGGCATGCAAGGGTTGGAAGTCACCCATGAGGTATTTGAATCCCCCTATTCGATTGTGTTTGATGAAGCAGAAAACCGGATGCACACCATCAAAGCTGTGATGGTGGCCACACTCGGCGCGTAATGGGTTGTCGAGTGTTCACGGTGATTTACCACCGTGCGCACTGTTGACGATCTCCGGCCGCAAGGTGAATATTGCAGCGACCGCGTTTTTGCGTATAATGCGCGACAATTTGTCTGTCAGCTGGTCAGGATCATTGCGAATGCGTCACGCAAACGTTACATTGCGCCGACATGCCGCCCACTTTGCGGCCGTTCGTGGTTTTTTGATCCGCCGTGAAGGTCCAGTACAGGCACTTTCGTTATTACAAGAAAAAGCCCCTCAATTGCAGGGGCTTTTTTTTCGTCCATACCCCGTCAGGCTGCAGAGGAGCGCACCATGGCCAATCCCTTATACCGCAAAAACATCATCTCCATTCCGGAGTTCAGCCGTGCCGAGTTGGAGCTGGTGGTGGATACCGCCGCTCGCCTGAAAGCCACGCCACAGCCAACGTTACTGCAACATAAGGTGGTCGCCAGCTGCTTTTTTGAAGCCTCGACCCGCACCCGTTTGTCGTTCGAAACCGCCATTCAGCGCTTGGGCGGTAAAGTGATTGGTTTTGCTGACGGCAGCAACACGTCGCTGGGTAAAAAAGGCGAGACGCTGGCCGACTCGATTCGCGTGATCAGCAACTATGTGGATGCCATTGTGATGCGCCATCCACAAGAAGGTGCTGCACGCTTGGCTTCCGAGTTCTCCAACGGCGTTCCGGTTTTCAACGCCGGTGACGGCGCTAACCAGCACCCAAGCCAAACCTTACTGGATCTGTTCACCCTGCGTGAAACCCAAGGCCGCTTGGACAACATCAGCATTGCCATGGTCGGCGATCTGAAATATGGCCGCACCGTGCACTCGCTGACTCAAGCCTTGGCCAAATTCAACGGCAACCGTTTCTATTTTATCGCCCCAGATGCGTTGGCGATGCCGGATTACATCCTCGAAGAGCTGGATAGCAAAGGCATCACCTACAGCCTGCATACTTCGATGGAAGAGGTGATCCCGCAGGTAGATATTCTGTACATGACGCGGGTACAGAAAGAGCGTTTTGACCCATCCGAATACGCCAACCTGAAATCGCAGTTTGTCCTCACTGCTGCAGCACTGAGCGATGCGCGCCCGAACTTGAAAATTTTGCACCCACTGCCACGTATCGATGAGATCACCGTGGACGTGGACACCACCCCCTACGCCTACTATTTCCAGCAAGCCGATAACGGCGTGTATGCCCGTCAGGCACTGCTGGCATTGGTACTGAATCCTGAACTGAATCTGGCCTAAGGAGCTGAGCATGGAACGTGAAAATAAACTGCAGGTTGAAGCCATCAAAAACGGCACCGTGATCGACCATATTCCGGCCACCATCGGCATCAAGATTTTGAGCCTGTTTAAGTTCAGCGAAACACGCCAGCGGATCACCGTGGGTTTAAACCTGCCCTCCGCCGCTCTGGGGCAAAAAGATCTGATCAAGATTGAAAATGTGTTCTTAACTGGCGAGCAGGCTAACCAGTTGGCTATCTATGCGCCAGATGCCACCGTAAACCAGATTGAAAACTATCAGGTGGTGCAAAAACGGCATCTGGAACTGCCGGAGTACATCGAGCATGTGCTGAACTGCCCGAACAGTAACTGCATCAGCCACAGCGAGCCGGTTAGCTCTGGTTTTTGGGTGCGCAAAAAAGCCCAGCAGGTGCTATTAAAGTGCAAATACTGTGAAAAAGTGTTTGATAGTGAAGTGGTTACCGAGCAGCTGTAATCGACTCGCCATCAACTGACTCGATTTAGCTTACAATTGCCGTGTCAGCCTTTGGCACGGCTCACTGTGTTTCCTGTTGCACAGGCTTTATAATCCTAACGAACTCTTTTTAAACCGAATAAAAGGAAGCGTTATGAGTCATGTGATCAGCACCGCAAAAGCCCCTGCCGCCATCGGTCCTTATGTTCAGGGCGTCGATCTTGGCAGCATGGTGATCACCTCCGGTCAAATCCCAGTGAACCCGGCTACCGGTGAAATCGCAGAAGACGTGGTAGCTCAAGCCCGTCAATCTCTGGAAAACGTCCGTGCTATCGTTGAAGCCGCTAGCCTGCGTGTTGCCGATATCGTGAAAACTACCGTGTTTGTCAAAGATCTGAACGACTTCGCGGCTGTTAACGCCGAGTACGAAGCCTTCTTTACCGAACACAATGCACCATTCCCAGCACGCTCTTGCGTGGAAGTGGCGCGTCTGCCAAAAGACGTCAAAATCGAAATCGAAGCCATCGCTGTGCGTCGCGGTTGATTTCTTATACAGACAGGACCCTTGGTCCTGTCTGTGGCACACCAAATCCTTTCTAAAACTTGTTTCATCTCGCAAAACAAGCCACCTATCCTCTGTAGCAGACATGCGATAATAGCGATCTCTGTCATTGTCTTTGTCTGAGATCCAGCGCACATGAAATTAAAACACAAAGGATGGTTGTTGATTGGTGGACTTCTGATCGCCATGGTCGGTATTTCCCTGATCGGGTTATTAGCAATGCGGGCGGCCAGCGATCAGGATAATCGAGCCCGTATTCAGCAACTGATGAAAAGCACGCTCTCCACCATTACTGAGCTTGAACAGATGGCGGCTAGCGGCCAATTGCCTGAACAGCAAGCCAAGGCGATTGCCACTGACTTATTACGTGCCAACAAATATCATGACAGTGAATATGTCTATGTGGCCGATGAGAAGCTGAACTTCGTCGCGACGCCACTCGAACCACAGCTGCACGGCACCAGCTTCCACGATTTTAAAGACGCCAGCGGCAACAGTGTTGGCGCAATTTTGCAAAATGCCCTGCGCGCCAATCACGGCCAATATACCGAGTACCACTGGACATCGAAGCGTAACAATCAGGTGGTGGATTTGCTGTCGGTCGCCCAGCAAACCCCCCGCTGGAATTGGGTGGTCGGCACCGGGATCAGCGAGGCTGAAGTTAACCAGCGATTTTGGTCCAACGCCGGTTGGCAGTTGGGTATTTGTCTTCTGATTGCCACCCTTACCGGGCTGATTATCAGCCGCATGATCTGGGGTCTGCTGAATGATTTAGGCGGTGAGCCGGCCGATGTGAAACAGCTGGTGCAAGCGGTCGCCAATGGCGATCTGAGCCAGCATCATGCCCTGCCAAATCGTGATGATGTCAGTATTCACGCCTCGGTGCTGCGCATGCGCCAATCGCTACATGATGTGGTGCAACAGCTGCAGCAAAGTGTCGCGCACCTGCATGAGCACAGCCGCTCGATTGTGAGTAATACCGAGCACAGCACCCAGCTGATTGAGCAAGAGCGCGATGCCACCAACCGTATTGCCGCCACTGCGCATCAATTTAGCGAGCAAACCCGCTATGCCGCCGAGCAAACCCAACAAGCGCGGCAACAAAGTGAGCAAGCCTGTCTACAATCGGATAATGGCCACAAGACCATCTTCGCAGCAGTCGGTCGCCTGACCGATATTGAACGCGATGTGGGCGAGACGCAGCAACGGATCGATGAGCTGGCCGATCAGGTCAACAACATCTCAGCGATTGTGGCGGTGATCAGTGATGTAGCCGAGCAAACGAACTTGCTGGCGCTGAATGCGGCCATCGAAGCGGCGCGTGCCGGTGAACAGGGGCGCGGCTTTGCGGTGGTAGCCGATGAGGTGCGTAAACTGGCCGAGCGCACCAGTGTCGCGACTCGCGAAATCCATGACACCATTAAGCAAGTTCAGGCCAGCAGCCTGAATGCCAAAGGGCGTATGGACACCATGGTCGACGATTTGCACCGCGGGATCGTACAAGCGCAAGACGGCGGCAGCTGCATCACCCAAATTCGCGCTGAAATCAGCGCCGCTGCGGATATGGTGGAAAGTACCCGTCAAATCCTACAAGAGCAGGTACAAGCCAGCCAGAGTATCCGCCAAGATATTCGCGCTGTGGCCGACTCCTCAGGGCAAATTCTGCAGGTCTCCGGCGAGACGGCAGTACAAGCCGAGGCGATTTATCATGAGTCTGACGTACTGTCTGGCCTGATCAAGCGCTTTCAGGTGTGATGCGCCACGGCTAATGAATGACACAAGGCATTCATAGCGATACAAAAAAGCGACCGTCATGCCTCGCATGCGGTCGCTTTTTTTATGCCTGTTGTATCGGCCGATGAATGTGGATTATGGGTTAACGGTAAATTGCCCCATGGTGCCGCGATCGGCCATTTCCAAAATGCCACTGTGATAACGGAACGGATGATCAGCGCCAGCTGTTTGATCAAAGCGCACGATCAGCTCCACTTCGCTGTCAACCCAGACGGTATCTTTCCAACCGGCATCTTCGGCTTTCGGTGGCTGACCGTTCACCGACTGGATCCGGAACATAGCGCCATGCAACGTAAATGGCTGCGGCGTTAATGCATGCACGATCCAACGCTCACTAGCCGCAAAGCGAGTATCGATATCAACCCGACCTTCATTCCAGACCGCACCATTGATGCCAGGACTAGCCACATCGCCCAGACGCAGGGTTCGGGTACGCTCGATGTTACTAACGCCCCCTTCCTCAGCCGGCAAGCGCGCCGGTAACTTATCCGTCATCAGCGGCAACAAGCCTTCTGGGCGCAAGGTCAGCACTTGCGAGGAGACCAAAATACTGGAGTCCTCAAACAAGCCCTTGATGCGATCCACTAATCCCGCCGACTCACCGGCAGTGAGGGTCACTTCATCGCCATTGCTCATGTCGATCAGAATCTCACGGCGCTCACCGGGAGCCAGGCTGAACTGCTTGACTTCCACCGGTGCATTGAGCAAACCCGCGTCACCGGCAATCACATACATCGAGCGCGCATCACTCATCTGCAGCAGCAGACGACGGGCATTCGAGGCATTCACCAGACGCAAACGCACCCAGCCACGTGACACATTGATGAACGGATCTTGCACGCCATTGATCAGCAAGGTATTACCGATAAAACCGCCTGGCGCTGCTTCATACTTCGGCTCACCAAACGGATTAAAGCGCTTATCTTGTAAAATCAGCGGAATATCATCAACGCCATAGTGCTTCGGCAAACGCAAGTCACGGGTGTTTTCATCATCGACCAGCCACAGGCCCGCCAAGCCCCGATACACATGCTCGGCCATCTTGCCTTGGGTATCCGCATGATACCAACAGGTAGAGGCAGCTTGGCGCACCGGTAAAATCGGCGCCCACTCTTTGCGCGGCTTCATCAACCACGCCGGTCCACCATCCAACACCCCCGGCACTCGCAGCCCCTGCACTCGCATGGAAACCGCTTCATCCAGACGGTTGCTGTAAATCAGTTTCACGTTGTCACCGCGCTTCACCCGCACGGTCGGCCCCAAATAGCGGCCGTTCACTCCCCACACCGACACCGGCGCCGCATTTTGACTAAACGCCCAATGCGTTCCTTGTAGGGTCAGAAATAATGGCCGCCCATGCCGATACTCCAACAAAGGAGGGATGGGTAATGGCTGAGACGGCCCGGTTGCCGCCTCCAGTTTCAGTGCCGGATAGACAGCCCCGGCACACACAGATGCTCCGGTCAGCTGTAAAAAACGTCGACGACTGAGAGCCATGATATCTCCGAAAACAAAATGATCCCGCGCCAGCCCTCGGCGGTCCCATCACCAGCCCGCGCTGGCGACGAACCGAGGAGCCGGCGCGCATGAATAAACCACGATAGCCTGCCAAGGCAGGCTGGATACGACTTACGCCGCGCGATCTTGACGTTCGCGCTCGGCCACTTCGGCATTCAACTGCGCAATTTTATCGGCCGCCATCTGATGGCACAGCGCCGCCAGCTCACGCACATTTTCACGGGTGTAACCGGTGGTATCGATAGGAGGCAACATCTCAACGATCACATGCCCGTTATTCCAACGGTTCAGATTCACTTTGTTGTGCTGCTCAGAGGCGCACACAATCACCACCGGCACACCGGCAGCAATCGCCGCATGGAAAGCCCCGGTTTTAAATGGCAACAAACCACGGCCACGGCTACGGGTTCCTTCTGGGAACATCCATACCGAAATATTGCGCTCTTTGATTTTGTCCACCACCTGAGAAATGGTGTCATGCGCCTTACTACGATTATTTCGATCAATCAGAATGTTACCGGTGAGCCAGTACAGTTGACCAAAGAACGGGATCCACAGCAGGCTCTTTTTACCCACAGTCACCGTACGCGGCAACACCATGCCCGAGACAGTCACCATGTCGTAATTATTCTGGTGATTGGCGATATACACGCTGTCACCGAATTGCTCGAACCCTTGCGGGAAACGACGCTCAACTTTCAGCCCCATGACCCGATCTAATTTGCTAAACAGATGGGCGAACGTATACACATGACGTGGATTACGTGGGCTAAACAAACAATATAAACTGCCACCGACACACAGCAGCAACGCATACAGCAATACAATAATGGCGCGAACTACAACTAGCATAATCACCTCAAGCTTACAGCTGTGCGCTAGTATAACCACTTCAGCAAAAAACTCATCGCTCAACTGCAGAGTTTTGCTTGCGCGCCCGCGCTTTATGCTCTACCGAAGTGACAGATAAACCGTGGTGAGCCCACGCCACGCAGTTCGCTAATACATGAGTCAAAGTTCGTGACATAGAGTTCGCAATATAGCGAAGTGAACATCGCCGCGATCTAAGCATTGATAGCCGAATCATCCATACGCGCACCATCAGGCTCGTTATCTCTATTCTCTCTCAGCCTCGCTGACTTAATTCGGCGCCCCAGTCTTTGCTATTATTTCGGTGCAAGCCGCTAACATAGGCACATTTATATTCAGCGTGAATGCGTAATAAAATAGTTAACCTGCTCAGCGCAATGATTAAATCATTTCCCCGACATACTGGGAGATAAATCGAGAAATTTCATAATCACCCAGCAAAACTGCATATTTTTACTGGATGACAATATTTACACGGCAACACCCTGTTTTGTTAGCATTTTCGCCATTTATTTCATATTTAGCGAAGTTCATCTGTAAGCTGTGGGTGAATTTTTCTTTGTTAACAAGGCGGATCACTGAGAGTCCATATTTTATCTTTGATTACACTACGATGTGCTTTTTATGCGCCGTTATACCCTTTTGAGCCCGATATTTGTGTTATAGACTGAGTCAGGATTTTATCTCACCCAGATTCATGTTACTCCGAGGGATGTATGCGGCTAACTGATTTAAAGCAACTGTATTATTTTAGTCTGGTGTATCAAGAACAAAATCTCAGTAAAGCCGCGAATAAAGCGTTTATTACCCAATCGGCATTATCTCAACAATTGATTAAACTGGAGCAGCATTACGGCATCGCATTATTTGAGCGACGTCAATCACATATGTTGCCCACCGAATTTGCCGAACATATCTATCCACAAGTCAGCCAATTAATCCGCGATGCCGACGCGCTGGAAAAAAGCGTTCGTCATTATCACGGTGGCAATCAGCAACAAATTCGTATCGGCATGGTTCAATCGGTTGAACCGGTGATCAATAACCTGCTGCGTTATACCCTCAGCCAACCAGCGCTCAGCATGACCATTACCGAAGCGCCGGTCGCTCATCTGCTGGCTGAACTGACCGAACATAAGCTGGATATGGTGATTGGGCAGGCCAATCCGGCGCTACCACCGAATATTGAAAAACAACCGTTTTGCGATGATGAACTGATGGTGGTGCTCCCGCCCTCACACCCACTGGCTACCCACAAAGAAATTTGTGTGCAGCAGCTGCGCGACCAGCACCTGATTTTATTGCCAGAACCGCACATTACCCACAGCACGTTACTGAATCTGGCCAGTGAGCAAGATATCCCACTGAAAATTACCGCCACCTTAAGCCAAATCACCGCTATCTTGGCGGCGGTCAACAGCCGTCTAGGACTAACAGTCTTACCGGCCACCGCCATGCAGCTGCAACCAGATACACAACTCATTTGGCGACGCTTAGCCGATGTGTATGAACGGCAACCGATTTGGATTTATTACCACGGCGGACAGAGCCAAGATATCGTGCTGCAAAATCTGATTAATTCCCTGCTGACACCTTGCTGCTGCTAAACGCATCGCACACCGATGCGGCTCGATAGCCGCATCATTAAGTGACTAACAGGTTGGTTAACCTGCCTGTATCAGTGAGCGTTCACTTCGGCGCTGGCAATAGCACGCCAAGGCATATAACAGCGCCAACATCGCTAACGCATAACCGCTATGCCAACCGATAGCCAGCAACATCAGCACGCACAGTCCCGCCCCCAGCAACGCCGCCCAACGCACCCAGCCTTGCAATAACACCACGCCAGCCAGCATGGATAGCAAGTAAATCAACACGAAAATCCCGTTGGCATAGATGATCAGCTCAGATAATGACACCCCAAGCCCCTGCAATGCCAATGCCGATAGCGCGCATAAGCCCACCACCAAAGTTAGCGCATTGGCCGGTACCTGACGGCGCGATAAGCGCGCTAAACGGCTATTCGGACGCCACTGTGCTGCTTGTGCCCAAATCAGGCGAGCAAAGCTTTGCAGATAGATATTGATACTGGCAAAACAGGCCAGATAACCAATCAAGCAAGCAATCCGCTGCGCACGTAGGCCAAACAGCCCGCCGACAATCGATGGAATCGAGGCGGATGCCGGCAACTGGCTACCATAGGCAGAAAAGTGCAACACCGCCAAGGTACACAACCAATAGATGCTGCCCGCCACCAGCAAACCACACAACAAGGCACGCGGAAAATCGCGCTCCGGCTGGCGAAACTCCGAGCCCAAATGGGCAAACGCTTCGATCCCGACAAAACACCAGAACATCACTGCCAGCGCCTGTCCCAAGGTCAAGGCCGCCGGCCATTGCGGCAGGCTCGGGGTTTGCCATAAGCGCCCCGCATAAGCGATCACCAGCACCAAACAGATGATCAGCAACGCTATCAGGGTTTGCACATTGGCCGACGAGCCCGCACTGCGCAACCCCAGGCCGAGGATCAGCAGCAACGTCGCCAACTGCACAAGCATGGCCAAGCCAGCCCCCCAACCAAAGGCCGCCTGCCAAAAACCGGCCGCAATCTGCAGCGCCGCGGGTAAACCAGCCGGGATCACGGATAAGAAGAGCCACGCCGTGGCTCGCCCCATGCGCTTGCCAAAGGCTTGTTCCACAAAATGCGCAGCGCCGCCAGCATGAGGATAATGACGGCCTAAAGCCGCAAAACCGATCGCCACCGGAAACACTAACGCAATCAGCAGTGGCCACACCCACAAAGCGCTTTGACCAGCAATCACCGCCGCCAAGGCCGGAATAGCGAAAATGCCGGTTCCCAGCAATGACGTGGATAGCAGCCCGATCCCCTGTAATAACCCGAGTTCTTGTTTTAACCCTGACATTGTGGCCCTTCCTTGCCCGACAGCCCTAAATACGCTTGGAATAAGCTAGCATGGGGCAAAAAAAAACAGGCGAAATAATCGCCTGTTTTCATCGTCTTTTTGGCATAACATCAGGAAGCACAACATCAAGACATGGTCAGGGTCAGAACCTGCCTAGCCACAGTGATGCTTGTACGCCTCAGCCGCGTCCGTCGCGGATCGCCGCAATAATGTTGCTGGTCGAGCAACCATCTTCAAAGTTCAACACTTTGACCTGACCACCCGCGGCAATCACTTCTGCGCCACCGGCAATCTCATGCACCTGATAATCACCGCCTTTCACCAGCAAATCCGGCAATAAAGACGCAATCAGACGCTGCGGCGTGTCTTCTTCAAACGGTACCACCCAATCAACTGCGCCGAGACCAGCCAACACCGCCATGCGCTGTGACAACGGATTCACCGGACGGCTTTCGCCTTTCAAGCGTTTCACTGACTCATCGCTGTTCACCGCCACAATCAGGCGGTCACCCAGCTTACGGGCATTTTCCAGATACGAGACATGGCCGGCATGCAGAATGTCAAAGCAGCCATTGGTCATCACCACTTTCTCGCCACGGCGACGCGCTTGCTGCATCATCAGCTTAAGCTCAGCTTCGCTCATCACGCCAAAACCGGTATTGCTACGGCCACGCACTGCGTTTTCCAGCTCCAGCGGTGACACTGTCGAGGTGCCCAGTTTACCCACCACCACACCTGCGGCAGCATTGGCCAAGAAACAGGCTTCGTCCAGTGACTTGCCTGCCGCCAACGTGGCGGCCAAGGTACCAATCACGGTATCGCCAGCACCGGTAACGTCATACACTTCCTGCGCCTGCGTTGGCAGATGCAGTGGCGCATGACCTTCACGCAGCAACGTCATGCCGTTTTCAGAGCGAGTGACCAATAAGGCCTCTAAATCAAAGCGATGCAGCAGCGCCATGCCGCGCTCCACCAGCTCTTCTTCGGACTTGCAACGCCCGACCACCGCTTCAAACTCGGACAGATTTGGCGTCAATAAGGTCGCACCACGATAGCGCTCGAAATCATTGCCTTTCGGATCAATCAGTACCGGCACGCCGGCACTACGCGCCAGCTGGATCATCGCCTGTACCGCGCTCAGCGCGCCCTTGGCATAATCCGATAACACCAGCGCGCCAACGTGTGGCAATGCGTGGGTAATACGGTCTAACAATGGCTGCGGCGCCACGTTGTCGAACCCTTCTTCGAAGTCCAGACGCAGCAGTTGCTGATTGCGTGACAACACGCGCAGCTTGGTGATCGTCGGATGGGTGGGCACAGCGACGAAATCACACTCCACCTCCACCGCCTGCAGGGCCTGTGTCAGCGCTTGCGCCGCATCATCTTGGCCCGTCAGACCAACCAGACACGAACGCGCACCGAGTGAGGCAATGTTCATCGCCACGTTAGCCGCACCGCCCGGACGTTCTTCAATCTGTTCGACCTTGACCACCGGTACCGGCGCTTCCGGTGAAATCCGGCTGGTCGGTCCGTGCCAGTAACGATCCAGCATGATATCCCCAACCACCAGAACCCCTGAGCGGGAATAATCAGGCAGAGTCACATTCATGGTTTGCTCCACACACAGCAAAAAAAGAAATTCTGGCAGAGTGTACCACAGGGTGGCATAACACACATGCAAGGCGGCGCGGTTGCAGGTAAACTAAGACGTCTGCCCTGCTAATGTGAAGTTCATCATGGTTCAAGCTCAATTTCGTACAGCATATTTTCATCCGCGCTACTGGCTGACTTGGCTAGGGATCGCGGCTTTATATCTGGTCACGCTGCTGCCTTATCCTTTGATTCGTCGGATCGGGTTCACGCTGGGGCGGCTGTTTATGCGCATTGGTAAGCGTCGGGTAAAAATTGCCGAACGTAATCTTGAGTTGTGCTTTCCAGATATGAGCCGCGAAGCGCGCGCCCAAATTCTGCAAGAAAACTTTGAATCCACGGGGATGGCGGTGATGGAAACCGGCATGGCCTGGTTTTGGCCAGACTGGCGGGTGAAAAAAATCTTCCAAGTAGAAGGCTTGGAGCATATGCGTAAAGCGCAAGCCGAACAACGCGGTGTACTGCTCATTGGCGTGCACTTCCTGACTCTAGAGCTCGGTGCGCGCGTTTTTGGCATGTATAACCCAGGCGTGGGCGTCTATCGACCGAACAATAATCCACTGATGGACTGGCTGCAAACCTGGGGTCGTCTGCGCTCCAACAAGTACATGATTGATCGTAAAGACGTAAAAGGGATGATCCGCGCCCTGCGTGCCGGTGAGATTATTTGGTACGCTCCCGATCATGACTACGGCCCACGCCGCAGTGTCTTTGTCCCACTCTTTGCGGTCGATAAAGCGGCGACCACCACCGGCACCAGTATTCTGATGCAAGCCGCCGATCCAGCATTAGTGGCCTTTGCACCGATCCGCAATAAAGATGGCAGCGGTTACCGCTTAGTGATCTCCCCAGCAATTCAAGGCTTCCCGATGGATGATGAGGTTGCTGCGGCGGCCTTTATGAATCGGGTGGTCGAAAAAGAGATCTTGCGCGCACCAGGGCAATACATGTGGCTGCATCGCCGCTTTAAGACCCGCCCAGAAGGCGAATCCTCTTTGTATTAAAAAGTCTCTTAGTGTTTTATTACCTTAGTATCGATACGCTTTGCTCTTCATGAGACTCAAGTAAACAGCGCCGCACTGCGGCGCTTTGGTTATTTTGAAAATACGTTTTTATGCGCGCATCAATTTACTCGTTGATTCATCAACCTGCGGACAAAAACTCAATCGACCGGCACGCTAACCGGCGTTTCCAACCACGTATGCCAACTGCGCATCACCTGCTCACGCTCTTGGGTAAACTGAGTCGCACTCACCTTCCCGGGCAATTGCTGTAATGCCAAGCGATGGTTTTCATCGCGCAGCAAACAATAACAGGCGGTTAATTGCTGCGCTTCCGCTGCCGACATCAGTTCATAACGTTGCAGCAATTCAAAAATACGCACATTATCCGACCACTCGGTGATCGCCGGCTGCAAGGCGGCAAAACGCAGCACCAGATACTGAGCAATAAACTCAATATCGGTGATCCCCCCCGCATCGGCTTTCAAATCAAACGAGTTTTCACCGTGCGAACGCTCACCGTGAGTGTGATGCGCCTGCATCTTCTGGCGCATCGCCAACACCTCTTGGCGCAATGCTTCGGCGGGGCGCTCTTTGCACAAAATGCCGTGCCGGATCTCGGCAAAGGCCGCTTGCAACATCGGGTCGCCATACACCATACGCGCCCGTACCAACGCTTGATGCTCCCAAGTCCAGGCTTCTTGCGCCTGATAATCGGCAAAGGCTTCTAACGAGCTGACCAACAATCCGGCCGCCCCCGAAGGGCGCAAACGGGTATCCACCTCATACAGCACGCCACTACTGGTACGCGTGGCAAACAGATGCATGATGCGCTGTGCAAGACGCAGATAGAATTGGCGGCCATCAATACTGCGCTCACCACTGGTGACCACCTCCGGTGGACAATCAATCAAGAACACCAGATCTAAATCCGAGCCGTAGCCAAGCTCCCAACCGCCTAGCTTGCCGTAACCCAGTACGGCAAAACCCTGACCTCCGCGCTCAGCCAGATGCTGCGGCTCACCATAGCGCGCCGTCATTTGTCGCCACGCCTGACGCACCACCGCATCAATAATGGCCTCAGCCAGATAGGTGAGGTGATCGCTGACTTTCATCAGCGGCAAGGCTCCCACAATATCAGCGGCAGCAATACGCAGCAGATGTGCCTGCTTAAATTGACGCAGCGCCTCCATCTGTTGCTCTTCATCCTCTTCCGGTACACGCAGCAGATACTGACGCAGCTCATCACGGTATTGTGTCAACGGTAAGGGATGGTAAAGCGTCTGTGGATCGAGCAATTCATCCAGCAACAATGGATACAGCGCTAACTGCTCAGCCACCCACGGTGACGCGGTGCACAGGGTCAGCAGGTGCGTTAACACCGTTGGGTGCTCCGCCAACAACTCCAGATAAGTGGTGCGAGTAACAATGCGACTCATCAAGTGAATGATGCGCGGCAATAACAGCGCCGCGTGTGGATGGCTAAGGCAGGCCGATAACAAACGTGGCATCAAACGGTTCAACACCTCACGACCACGCGGCCCCAACGTGCGTTTATCCACTTCGCGGTGAAAATCTTCCACCACCCGCAGCAATTTCGCGCCCGCCACCTCTTCATCAGGGCTGGCCGGACAAAGCCGTAAACTCTCTTCCGCCGATAAGCGCCCTAGCCACAAATCTTGATACAGCTGAAGCTGCGGCTCTTCGCTGGCACTGTCTTCCTCTTCCCCAATCAGGTGGGCGAAGACCGCCCGCACCGCCTGCATATGATGCTCTAGCGTAGCTTGTAACGCCGACCACTGCGCAGCCTGCATCAGGTCGCACAAGCGCGCTTGATCCAGCGCCGCAGACGGCAAAGTTTGGGTTTGCTCATCGCGGATCGCCTGTAAGCCATTTTCCAGCCGGCGCAAGTAGAGATACGCCTGACACAGCCCATCGACCTCACTCGGTTGTAACAGCCCCAACTGACCGATGGCCTGTAAGGTTGGCAGCAACGAGCGGCCCTGTAAGCTCGGCTCGCGTCCGCCGCGGATCAATTGAAACACCTGCGCAATAAACTCGATCTCACGGATCCCGCCGGCACCGAGCTTGATGTTATCCACCAGCCCACGGCGGCGCACCTCACGAGCAATCATCCCTTTCATGGTGCGCAGTGATTGGATCACGCTAAAATCAATATACCGGCGAAACACAAACGGGCGCAGCATCTGCTTAAGCTCTGCGGCATATTCGCCACTGTCATCGCCCATCACCCGCGCTTTGATCATGGCGTAGCGCTCCCAGTCACGCCCCTGCTCTTGATAATAATCTTCCAACGCCGGATAGCTCATCACCAACGGTCCACTCTCGCCAAACGGGCGCAAACGCATATCAACCCGATAGACAAAGCCATCAACCGTAGGTTGATCCAAAGCTTTAATCAGCCTTTGCCCAAGACGAGTAAAAAACTGCGCGTTATCCAACGCTCGCCGCCCACCGCGGGTTTGCCCATTCTCTGGATAAGCCAAAATCAGATCAATGTCGGAAGAAAAATTAAGCTCCGCACCGCCTAACTTCCCCATCCCTAAAATCAGCAGCGGCTGCGCTTTCCCTTCGGCATTTACCGGCGTGCCCCACTCACGGCAGCAAGACTGATACAACCAATCGCGCGCCCCCACGATCAAACTCTCCGCTAACGCACTGAGCTGGCGCAAAGTCTGCTCTGTTAGCGCAGCCTCCTCAGGGGACATCAGATCCGGCTGACCGTGGATTTGCAACCAAGCGATACGCACTAACTCGGCATGACGAAAACGGCGCAGGGCCTGCATCAACCCCGCCTCATCACTGACCGCTTGCAACTGCTGTTGCAGCAAGGCCGCATACTCCTGCTCGCGGCCATAGGCCGGCGGCTGATGATACAGCTCATGTAACAGCGTTGGCTGGCGCAATAAGGTATCGGCGATAAACTCTGATAGCGCCAAGGCGCGGCGCAGCAGCGGGCGATGCGAAGCGGTCTGCCACAGTTGCAACGCGTCAGGCGCTTGCTCGGCTAAGCGCTGCCACGCCTGATCGGCGGCGGCATTCAGGGAGGGAGAAAGATGATCAGTCATGACGGCATCCGGTCCGTTAAAAATCAGCCACAGTGAACCGTTAAGATATCGGGGTTACTAACCTGCTGCCAATCAAAAAGTACCAATAAAAATGGCATGCATAAAAAAGCCCCGTCGTTAACGGGGCTCCTTGTGTTGCTGGGATGTCGTACCGATATGGCTAAACGCAACCTCACACACTATCTCACTCGGGCGCAACATCAACCGGCTTCGAGACGAAACTCACCAATTTCGGCCTGCAGCTTACTGGCTTGCTGCTGCATCGCCTCGGCCGTTTCGGTCAGCTCCCCAATTACGGTTACCGAGGCCGAAATCAGCTCACGGACATTGGTCAGGTTGTGGCTCATCTCCTGCGCCACCGAGCTTTGCTGCTGCGCTGCCGATGCAATTTGGAAATTCATCTCATTGATGCGCAGAACACTGGACTCAATACGGGTAAACTCGCTACCGGCACGCTCAATTTGTTCCGTGCCTTCGGCCGCTTCCAGCACGCTTTGCTCCATCAAGGTCACCGCTTGTTGCGCGCTATTTTGCAGCTGCGAAATCATCTCTTGAATTTCGACCGTGGCATTTTGCGTGCGCTGCGCCAATTGACGCACTTCATCGGCGACTACCGCAAAACCACGCCCTTGCTCACCGGCGCGTGCCGCTTCAATGGCCGCATTCAGCGCCAGCAAGTTCGTCTGCTCGGAAATGCCGCGAATAGTCGAAACAACCGAACCAATCGAGCCCACTTGCTCTTCCACTTGATTCACAGCCAATGCCGACTCACGAATATCAGACGACAGCTGACGGATAACATCGGTGGTCTTGCCGACAAACACCGCGCCTTGCTTGGCCTGCTCGGCACTTTCGGCGGTCGATTGCGACGCCAGCTCAGTATTTTGCGCCACATCCTGCACGGTTGAGCTCATTTCACTCATGGCCGAAGCCAGCTGATCGATTTCGGCAAACTCTTCTTGTGTCGACTCACCGGTTTCACGCATGGCCAGCGACATCACTTCCGCCACCGCCGACAGCTCTTGCGCGGTATTATTTTGTACCGTCACGATGCCACGCAGATTTTGCCGCGTCTGCTCCAGCGCCCGCGCCATATCGCCAAATTCATCTTTGCACGGCATCAGTACGGGCACCGCTAAGTTTTTGGCCGCCAGCGCCTCAATGCCGTTTTTCAGATAACTTAACTGACGATGCATCATACGGACCGCGCCCACCAGCAGGACGATAAACATCACGATCATCACCACCGTTTGCCACACACTGCGCCAGATAAAATCCTGATAGGCCTGATCCGCGCTGTTTCTATCTAACGCTACCGCCGCCAACCAATCACCGGACTGCGCGCGAAAATAGCGCTGCTCGCCTTCATCACTCCAGCCCGACATGCCCGCGCCGCTGTTCCACTCCTCATAACGCTTGAGCTGCGGATGCCCTAACAGCTGCTTATCCGGCGATACCGCATACACAGAGACTCCCGCTTGCTGCAACTGCTGCACCAAGGTCGCTTGCGAGCCAGTGGCCGCTTGATTGAGCAAGCTGGCCACCGACTGCGCCTGCTGCTCGGCCTGCGTTTGCGCCGTACTCAGCAGATGCTGACGCAACGTATCGGCATCCCACCACTGCTTACCGGTCAGGAGCACCGTACTGAATACCATTAGCAACACGGCTTTTGGTAATAACCGTACATTGACCAGCCATTTCTCCCAGAAATGAAATTGCATTGCGTCCATAGCATCCCTTTTTGATATCAATCAATCACGGCAATGGTGATCGTCTGTTAGGGGTATCGGCATCCATTGCGATCCCCCGATCAGCAATCCCGTAAAATCGGTGACAGATCACAAAACCCCTGAGCAAGGCGCTGCAGTGCGTTCGGTGTATCTACCTACGTCACAAAAGCAACAGTAACTTTACTTCAGCGCAAACACTACCACCAGTTTTGTCAGCATAAAAACCAGACACATAACACATTTTGCCTGATAAGGCAGCTCCACTTATCCCGCGAAGCAGTCGGGAACACCACCAAGTACCGGTGCAGCAGCGCCATCGTCGATTTCACCCATACCCCTTGCGTTTGCCGGTGGGCATTTACAAAATCGAAACAATTCCCGTTCCCCATTACCGCGGCGCGCCTCATCACCAACGAACGCGGGAGCGGTTTTCCCAGACACAAGGATGAAATCATGCGCACACTCAAGGAATGGGGGCTGTGGCTC
Source organism: Plesiomonas sp. ZOR0011 (assembly GCF_000800945.1). Classification (NCBI taxonomy): domain Bacteria; kingdom Pseudomonadati; phylum Pseudomonadota; class Gammaproteobacteria; order Enterobacterales; family Enterobacteriaceae; genus Plesiomonas; species Plesiomonas sp. ZOR0011. The sequence continues at coordinate 51,040 of NZ_JRKB01000064.1, read as the reverse complement.
CTGATCGCTCTGGCTGGTGCCGCCGCTTTTGGCACCTTAGCCCTGCACCGCGGGGAAAGTATCAATGCGATTTGGCTGATCACCGCAGCCGTCTCTTGCTACCTGATTGCCTACCGCTTTTACAGCCGCTTTATTGCCAATAAGGTGTTGGAGTTAAATGGCCAGCGTCTGACGCCCGCTGCGCGACACAATGATGGGTTGGATTATGTCCCGACCAACAAATGGGTGCTGTTCGGCCACCACTTTGCCGCCATTGCCGGCGCCGGCCCGTTAGTCGGACCGGTCCTGGCCGCGCAAATGGGCTATTTACCCGGTACTTTGTGGATTTTGGTCGGCGTGATGTTTGCTGGCGCAGTACAAGATTTTATCGTGCTGTTTATCTCCACCCGCCGTGACGGTAAATCGCTTGGAGAGATCATCAAAGCCGAATTAGGCCCAGTGGGCGGGGTCATTGCCTCGATTGGGATCTTAATGATCATGGTGATTTTGCTGGCGGTACTGGCGCTGGTGGTGGTGAAAGCGCTGGTTGGCAGCCCGTGGGGCAGCTTCACCATTGCTGCAACCATCCCACTGGCGGTCTTCATGGGCGTTTACATGCGTTATATTCGCCCTGGGAAAATTGCCGAAATTTCACTGATTGGTTTTGTGCTGTTAATGCTGGCGATTGTATACGGCGAAGATGTCGCCCAAAGCAGCTTTGCCAGCTGGTTTACCCTAGATGGTAAGGCACTGGCTTGGTCATTGATCATCTACGGTTTTATCGCCTCGGTATTGCCGGTGTGGTTGCTGCTGGCACCGCGTGATTACCTGTCTACTTTCCTCAAAATCGGCACCATTGTTGGGCTGGCATTAGGCATCATAGTGGTGGCACCCGACATGCAAATGCCGTCCGTCACCCGTTTTATTGACGGCAGCGGGCCAGTATTTGCCGGTAACCTGTTCCCGTTCCTGTTTATCACCATCGCCTGTGGTGCAATCTCCGGTTTCCACTCGCTGGTCTCCTCCGGCACAACACCGAAAATGCTGGAAAATGAAACCCATGCGCGCGCCATTGGCTATGGTGCGATGTTGATGGAATCCTTTGTCGCCATGATGGCGCTGATTGCCGCCTGTGTGCTGGAGCCGGGCGTCTATTTCGCCATGAACTCCCCTGCGGCGCTGATTGGTACCACACCGCAAGAAGCGGCGGCGGCGATCAGTCAGTGGGGCTTTGTGGTCACGCCAGAAATGCTGAGCCAAATGGCCAAGGATGTGGGTGAACAGACTATTTTGTCGCGTACCGGTGGTGCACCTACGCTGGCGGTGGGCATGGCGCATATTCTGTCGCAGGTGTTTGGTGGTCCGGGCATGATGGCGTTCTGGTATCACTTTGCCATCTTATTCGAAGCACTGTTTATTCTGACCACCATTGATGCCGGTACCCGCGTTTGCCGTTTTATGATCCAAGATTTACTGGGCACCTTTTTCAAACCGCTGGGGAATACCGATTCTCTGCCGGCCAACCTGCTGGCCACTACGCTGGCGGTGAGCGGCTGGGGTTACTTCTTGTATCAAGGCGTGATTGATCCGCTAGGCGGCATCAATACCCTGTGGCCGCTGTTTGGCATTGCCAACCAGATGCTGGCAGGGATGGCGTTAATTTTGTGTACCACCGTCTTGATCAAGATGAAAAAACTGCGTTTTGCGTGGATCACAGCCCTGCCTTGTATCTGGGTACTGACCACAACCTTGTACGCCGGCTGGCTGAAAATCTTCAGTGAGAATCCCAAAATTGGTTTTCTGGCCCATGCTGAGAAATTCAATCAAGCCGCCGCCAGTGGCACCGTACTGGCTCCGGCCAAAACGTTAGAGCAGATGCAACAGGTCATTTTCAATGATTACGTGAACAGCGCCCTGAGTGCGCTCTTTATCAGCGTGGTTCTGGCGATGCTGTTCTTTGGCGTACGCGCATCATTGCAAGCCATGCGCCTGCCCCACCCGAGTGCCAAAGAAACGCCGGCTCAATTTCAACATGATGCATCATAAAAAAGCGCATTCTGAGTGATGCGAAAACGAAAGTGAGCAGCGACTCAGCATCAGAGGTGGGCGTGTTCAGCCCATCTCTGATTCACGTTACAAGAGCGATGCAAGTTAAGGAGAACACGATGCGCCAGATATCCATACCGCGGGTAAAAATACAGGCGATTTACCAACGGATGGCCGAAACGGCTCGCTTAATGGTCGGCATTCCTGACTATGCCCGTTATGCCGCCCACATGCGTGAGCAGCATCCGGAGCTACCGGTATTGAGCGAGGCGGATTTTCATCGCGCCTGCATTGATGCTCGTTATCCGGGTAAAAAAGGCAAGCTCAGTAAATGCCCGTGCTAACTCAGCGTCGGGCCTAGCTGCGCTCAGAACCAATAACCGGCGGCGCTGAGCAGCGTGGGTCGCGCAGCTTCCAATGTCGCGGCCAATTCGGCTTGCTCTTGCTCCAACACCGTCACACTGTTTGCCAACCACACCGGCGAGGTTTCAGCTTCATCGACTGTCGCCATGCTCACCGCCAGTAAACGGCGCTCGGTTTCCCGAGCCTGTAGGCTGGCGAGCTGCGCGCCAAAGCGTTGCACCTCGGCCATAAAAAGCTGTGCCTCATCCTGCGGATAAAGCGCCGCAAAAGCCAGTGCCACTTCGTTAAAGCGCTGCACTACCGGCGCTTGATCCAGATATTGGCGTACGCTCAGTGGATGTCGGCCCCCCAATCGGCTCTTCATCTCTGACCAATGTCGTCCAAGCTGGGTATCGGCAAAACGCTTCACTGGCGCGGCCAGCGCTTTTTGTCCAGCATCATCGGTAAAGCGCTGCCAAGTACTGAACGCCAACCAGTGGTTAAAGGCCAGCAACAGCGCAGCATAACGCGGGCTCAACAGTAACTGCTGATAATGCGCCAGTGGGAACGGGCCAGTTTGCGCCTGCAACTGCTCGCGACGCCCCTCCGGCACGCCCTGATCCAACCACAACCAACGAGCACTGCCGGCCAATTGCTCTTCCAGCCACTGCATCTCCTGGCGTAAACCGGCGCTGGCTTTGCGAGGAATATAACGGCCAAACAACGTCAGCCACTGACGGATAAAGGTCAGATCATCACGCATGGCCTGTAACGCCCGCACCGCCAAAGCAGCACCCTGTTCATCAAGACGCGCGATATCCACTTCGGCTCGCTGCCAGTGGCCAAGTAAGCCAGATAGCACTTGCACAAATGCCTGCTCCAGCGTCATTTTGCGCTGCAAGGTAAACGCCGGCAAACGTGGGCAGCGCGGCTCTGGCTCCCCAGCTGCCAAGCGATAGCCACGCGCGGCTTTACTGTCTTGTCCTTGCCGCACGCCCCCTAGCGCACACAGAGCCTGCGCTAGGGTAAACAAGGCGTTCGCATCGCCGCTCACCAACTCCAGTTCAATTTCACAAATAGGGGTTTGACGCTCGCCAGCCGTAATGCTGCCCTGATCCCAAGCCAGCTCAATTTGGCTGCCATCTGCGGCAGTAACCAGCCACTGCTCACGCTCAAAATCCGTGTTAAACAGCGGCTGTAAGCTGTCTTGGATCGCCGTCAGATCCCACTGCGTCGGCCAACTGATGTCATGGCCAGCCTCACTAAAACGGGCTAACTCTGGGCGCGGCGCAGTCAACGGGACATTAAACTCTGGGCGCTGATGTAAACCGGCAACTACAGTGCCATCGGTTTTCAGGGTCTGGACATGTTGCTCGCCAATGGTGCGCACCCGTAATCCCATTCTTGCCTGACGCAAATTTTGCGCTGGCGTATCATAATAGGTATTGATCAGGTGGCGGGTACGGTGCTCGCTGGTCTGCCAATCCTGCAACAGGCGATACAGTGCCGGTTTCATCGCTGGGTCGACAATAAACTTTAACTCAATCTCAGTATTCATAACGAAAAACCAGAATTTGTCACACTTAACGGGCTATTTTTTGCAGCCGGAGCAGCAGAAATGTGCGGTTATTTGACTTCAAGCGGGTGAAGTCTGCGGTCACATACGATAACATGCGCATCCTCTGACAACTGTTGCGCAAATTAATCGCCAACAATAGGTACATTGGTTATGCCAGTTAATACTATTTTAGGTCTCTTTGCCAAGTCACCCATCAAACCTTTGGGTAAGCACTCGGATAAGGTGCACGAATGCTGTTTACAGCTGGTGCCTTTTTTTGAAGCTACTGCTCGAAATGATTGGGAACAGGCCAATAAGATCCGGGAAGAAATCTCCCAGTTGGAAAAACAGGCGGATACATTAAAACGTGAGATCCGACTGAAGCTCCCACGCGGGTTATTCTTACCGGTTGACCGTACTGACATGCTGGAATTGCTGACTCAGCAAGACAAGCTTGCCAACCGTGCTAAAGATATTTCCGGACGCGTCATCGGCCGCCATCTGCGCATCCCCGATGAAATGCACCCGGCTTTCATGAACTATCTGCAACGCTGCTTGGATGCAACCGCGCAATCCAATCGGGTCATCAATGAAATGGATGGTCTGTTGGAAACGGGCTTTAAAGGCCGTGAAGTTGCGCTGGTGGAAAACATGATCACGGAGTTGGATCACATCGAAGATGATACAGACCACCTCCAGATCCTGCTACGTCAGACGCTTTTGACGCTGGAAGATCAATTCAATCCGATTGATGTGGTGTTCCTGTACAAAACTCTGGAATGGGTGGGTGATTTGGCTGATCAGGCACTGCGCGTGGGCGCTCGCCTGGAACTGATGCTGGCTCGCTCATAACGTAGCAAAAAATAGGTACTTCAATGGAAATTTTGGCACAACACGGCTCGCTCATTGTGCTGGTCGCGGTTTTTCTTGGTCTGTTAATGGCCATCGGGATCGGCGCCAATGACGTAGCAAATGCCATGGGCACCTCAGTAGGTGCCAAGGCCGTCACCGTCAAGCAGGCTATTTTAATAGCCATGGTCTTTGAGTTTGCCGGCGCCTATCTGGCCGGTGGTGAAGTGACCCAGACTATCCGTAACGGGATCATCGAAACCTCACTGTTTACCCATGAACCACAAACCTTGGTGTTCGGGATGATGTCAGCCTTGCTGGCCGCCGGAACCTGGTTGATTGTGGCGTCCGTCATGGGTTGGCCGGTCTCCACCACCCACTCGATTATCGGTGCTATCATCGGTTTTGCCTGCGTTTCAGTCGGTCCACACTCGGTGGATTGGGGCAGTGTAAAAGGGATCGTCGGCAGCTGGCTGATCACGCCACTGATTGCCGGTATTCTGGCTTACGGTATTTTTATCAGCGCCCAGCGCCTGATTTTTGATACCGAAACCCCAATGAAAAACGCTAAGCGCTATGGTCCGGTCTACATGTTCCTGACTGCGTTGGTGATTTTCTTGGTTACCATCAAAAAAGGTCTGAAGCACGTAGGTTTGGATCTGACCGATGCCGAAACCCTGCAACTGTCAGTTATTGGCGGTCTGGTGGTAATGATTGGTGGTTACCTGTACATCAGCAGCAAAAAATTCGCCGCCAAAGCCGAATCTGAAAATGGTTTTGCCGGTGTTGAGCGCGTGTTTAGCGTGCTGATGGTGATCACCGCATGTGCGATGGCTTTTGCCCACGGCTCCAACGATGTGGCAAACGCGATTGGCCCATTGTCGGCGATCGTGGCCGTGGTCAGCAGCGGTGGTGAACTGCATAACTCCTCACCAATTGCTTGGTGGATCTTGCCATTGGGCGCGGTAGGTATCGTGATTGGTCTGGCGCTGCTGGGGCATAAAGTGATGGCCACCGTGGGTACCGGTATTACTGACCTGACCCCAAGCCGTGGTTTTGCGGCGCAGTTTGCAACCGCCACCACCGTGGTTATCGCTTCCGGTACAGGCCTGCCTATCTCCACCACACAAACGCTGGTGGGCGCGGTATTGGGTGTCGGTTTTGCCCGTGGTATCGCGGCGTTGAACCTCGGTGTCGTGCGTAATATCGTGGCATCGTGGATCATCACACTGCCAGCCGGTGCTTTCCTGTCGATTATCTTCTTCTATCTGTTCCGCGCTATTTTCGCCTAATCGCATTTTTTGCGAGGCACTGCGCGTGTAACGATTTCGCATAATTGTCGTCAGACGCACAAAAGTCTGCTGCGGCACCCGATACGGGTGCCGCTTATTTGCGTCCGGTGCGCAAACCTTCTACTATGCACCCTTCCCGAACATGAACCAGAATGCGCAGAAATACCGACATTATGTCCAAATTAAGCACCAAAATTGCCGCCCTGCTGGTTGCAGCATTAACACTTCCCGCCTATGCCAATCAGACCCGTTATGTCTCTGATGAGCTGCAGGCGTATGTGCACTCCGGCCCGAGCACGCAATACCGAATTTTGGGCACCCTGAATGCAGGCGATGCCGTCACGCTCGATAGCGTGAATTCCGCCACTGGCTTTGCGCAGGTAACCGACAGCAAAGGCCGCCAGGTGTGGCTACCAGAAAATCAGCTCAGCGCCACGCCAAGTTTGCGTGTTCGCGTCCCTGAGCTGGAAGCGCAAGTTAAAGAGCTGACCGCGAAGCTCAGCACTATTGATGCCGATTGGCAGCAACGTACCCGTGATATGCAAGCCAAAGTCAGTCGCAGTGATAGCGATATGGCCGCGCTGCAAGGGGAAAACGAACGTCTGAAAGCCGAGCTGCAACAGGCCAAAGACAAGATGCAGACCCTGAATAATCATCTGGATGCGGAAAAGCGTGAGATCCTGATGCGCTGGTTTATCTATGGTGGCGGCGTTGCCGGTGCCGGTCTGCTGCTGGGGCTGCTGCTACCGCATCTGATCCCAACTCGCCGTCGTAAAGACCGCTGGATGCGCTAATTTGCGCCGATGCCAACGTGCGCGCTAGCCGCAAACACGCTGAAGCAGATAAACGCAATAACAACGCCGGCACATAACAATATGCGCCGGCGTTGTTCATTTTTGCGCTCTCAGCCACGGCTGCCCGGCCAATCCTGCAAGGCCGGCAACGCAGCCTGCTGCCCTTTCACCGCCAACACAATTTGCTCTGGCTCAATGCGTTCCAATCGCACATCTTTAGCTAACTGCGCGCCACTGCGATAGACCTGTCCGTTAATCCGCACCCAGCGTTTGTCCGGAGCCGACACATAATTGTGCACTTCAAAACGCAGTGATGGGATCAACGCACGCCGCGCCGCCGGCAAATGACGTAACTGCGGCAATGCCTTGGCGCTAGCATCCTTCTTGGTCGAGACGGTTGGCGACGTCGGCGCGGTTATTTCAGATCGAGTGATCGGCATGGCGCTACCCGATCTACCTGCGCCCGAAGTAGCAGAGCTTAATTTATCCTGTAAGGCGGCGCGAAACGCTTGCGCTAACTCCGGCGACACGCCGCGCAAATCCAGTTTGTCCGGTGGCGTCAGCGCAGTATCGGTATCCGCTAGCCCACGGCTTGCCTCCTCCGATACCGCTAACGCAGAGGCGTCACTATTGGCTGCAGGCGGTCGGCGCACCGGATCGGTCGGTAACGGCGGCGTCGGTAAAATATCGGCGGCCGTGATCAGGTTATCATCCAGTGCGATACCGGCAATCGGCGGTGGTAATGCCCAGCTCTCGCGCTCAGGCGATAACGCCGAGGCGAGCTGCTCAGCGCTAATACGCTCCGTTTCCAGACGCGGAAAGCTTAATACCTGTGGCTGAACTAGATGATCCTCGACCTTCGGTAATGCGGATGCTGTTGGTACTGACACTGATGCGGGCTGCGCATGGGCATTTTCAATCGTCGGTATTCGCGGCTCAATGCTAGACACAGATGAGGTTGATACCTGCGGCGTGCGAGTATCTGGCCCGATACCGTAACGTAAGACAAGCCACATGCCACTCGCCCCAAGCAGCAACAGCAATAACCGCAAACCAAGGCGCTGGTAATGGCGCTGTCGCTGCGCCAATGCGGCGGATGCGGCGGAATCCGCGCTTAATAGCGGACCGCCGGGGAGGGTCGGTAACAACGGTTCACCGGTTGGTTGGCGTCGCCGCTCTTGCTCGGCGCGGCGCAACGCCGCCAAAATGGTCGACATTATCCGTTCTCCTTCACAAGCGGCGCGCGCAGCGGTTCACTGACATTCTCATTGAGTGGGTTACTCGCCACCTCCGCTAACAAGGGGCCACCACTGCCCGCACTGAGCGCGATCTGCGTCAACGGGCCGGCCATCGCATCGGCCGGTAAGCCTTGCAGTTGCTGGAACTGACGCAACCGCTGCTCGAGATCAGCATCAAAGCGGATATTCGGGGCTACCGAAGTGGTACTTTGGCTCACTGCCACATCACTATCCTGTGGCGGTAAGCGGCTCGCCAACCACTGCACTAAGGCGCCTTGGTCGCCACGACGGATCACGCGCTGGCTCGAGGGCTCCGGCGGTCGCCACAACAGGGTAAACTCCCCATTCCAGTGCGCCTCTAGCCATGCGCGAGACACCCGCCATCGGCTCTCTCCCACCAATAGCTCCGCATCTTGGGCGGTCAAACGGTACAGCACCGCGGCATAATTTTGTTGCTGCTCTTGCAGCGATAACACCGCCGGATGATTCAACGCCGCCAGACGCGCTAAGCTGGCCGTTCCCTGATAGCAACGCAGCGCCAACGTGCTAGCGGCATGGCAATCGGCCTGCCCACTAGGTAGCTGATAGCCCCACACCTGAAACAGCACCGCCAACGCCTGCTGCGGCGTCGAAGCAATGGTGCGCACACCCGAAAGAGTCTCCGACGACTCGCCGACCGCAGCGCTTGGTATGCTTGATACGCTAGGCGCACTAGGCTCTGCAGCCGGAGGCAATGCGCTCAGATTCGGTATGCTCGCTACAGGTGCTGCAGTGGATAACGCCGTAGCCGTTACTTGCGGTGTGGATGTTGGCGTTGGGGTAAGCCCAAACCTGCTGGGCTGCCATAATGCCAGCAGATAAATCGCCCCCGCACCGAGCGCTATTGTGATGGGCGCCGACAGCATCGCATTCCCAGTATTCGCTGAAGAATGACGAGTAGACAGCCAAGAGGAAAACCACAACCGTGGCAACCGCAGTGCATGCTGCCCCCGCAACTCGCGCCACGCACCGAGTACGCAGCGCCAGCCAATTTGCCGTTGCTGGTGGCCGTAAGCACGCATCAAGCAGCGCTCCGCCAGCAGATTCAGACAACGCGGGATCCCGCCACTGCAACGGTACAAGGCATAACCTGCTGCGCGACTAAAGGGCCAACCTTGGCCTGCCGCCACCTGCCAGCGATGCTGCAAATAGTGCAGACTTTCGTCATAACCCAGCGGCGTCAGGTGATAGCGCGCCGTGATGCGCTGCGCCAATTGACGCAACACCGGTAAATCCAACATCACAGCCAACTCGGGCTGACCGATTAAAATCACCTGTAGCAGCTTGGTTTGGCCGGTTTCCAAATTGGTGAGTAGCCGCAATTGCTCTAACGCCGCCGGCGACAAATGCTGCGCTTCATCCACCAACACGATGGTTTTGCGCCCAGCGGCATGATTGTGCAAAAAATGGTGATGCAGTACTTCGGTAAGCTGGGCTAAGGATGCCATCGCCGGCACATGGGCGCCGAGCTCAGTGGCAATCGCCAGTAGCAGCTCTTGTGGGGTTAACAGCGGATTGAGGATCAAAGCCAACTGACACTGCGGATCGGTATGCTCCAGCATGGTACGCGCAGCCAACGTTTTACCGGTGCCCACCTCACCGGAGAGCAACACAAAGCCACCGCCATCACGCAAACCGTAAAACAGATGCACCAAGGCTTCGCGATAACGCTCGCTCAGGTACAAAAAACGCGGATCGGGCACCAACGCAAACGGAGCTTCGCGAAGCCCGAAAAAAGCCTGATACATGGCCTACTCCTTGTGCTGCGGCCGGTTGTCACATCCTGTCAACACAGCTTACCGGAAAGCGCTGCGATTACCATCCTCTGCGCGGATCTGGCCCGCAAACCGCGCACTGACCGGCATGTTGGCGCATAATCCGGTATACTGCACAGCAATAATCTCATCGACGCGGTGTTAAGGAGACAGGGTGCAGACATATCTGGTGGGTGGCGCAGTACGGGATCAATTGTTAGGGCTGAACGTCACCGAGCGCGACTGGGTAGTGGTTGGCGCAACGCCTGAGCAACTGCTCGCGCAGGGCTATCAGCAAGTCGGCCGTGATTTTCCGGTATTTTTACATCCGCGCACCCATGAGGAGTATGCGCTAGCACGTACTGAGCGCAAGCAAGGCCAAGGCTATACCGGTTTTGTCTGTCACGCCGCGCCCGATGTAACGCTCGAACAAGATTTACTGCGCCGCGATCTGACCATCAACGCGATCGCACAAGCAGAAGATGGCTCGCTCACTGATCCTTACGATGGCCAACAGGATCTGCGCGATCGCTGGCTGCGTCATGTCTCCCCCGCTTTCAGTGAAGATCCGCTACGCGTATTGCGGGTGGCGCGTTTTGCCGCTCGGTTTGCCCACCTTGGCTTTCGTGTCGCACCAGAAACACTGGCGCTGATGCAGCAAATCAGTGCCAGTGGCGAGCTGACGCATCTCACCGCTGAACGCGTGTGGAAAGAAACCGAGAAAGCCCTGAATAGCGCCGCGCCGGATGTCTACTTTGCCGTATTACGTGCTTGCGGCGCGCTGACGGTGTTATTCCCAGAGCTGGATAATCTGTTTGGCGTTCCGGCGCCCGAGAAGTGGCACCCAGAAATTGACAGCGGCATCCATACCCTGATGGCTTTACAGCAAGCCGCCCTGCGCGCTTATGGCCCCGAAGTGCGCTTTGCCGTGCTGTGCCATGACTTTGGCAAAGCCTTAACGCCGCCGCAATTCTGGCCCAGCCATCATGGGCATGGCGAAAAAGGGGTTCCGCTGATCCGCGAATTTTGTCGCCGTTTAAAAGTACCGGCCAGCCATCAAGAAGCGGCCATTTTAGTCGCGCAAACTCACGGCAACCTACACAATGCCTTTGCCTTGCGACCGGAAACAGTGTTGAAAATCTTTGACCAGTTGGATGTCTGGCGTCGGCCCGAACGCCTACAGTGGGCTTTAGAGGCCGCACAAGCCGACTTTTGTGGCCGCTTGGGCTTTGAACAGCGTGCCTATCCACAAGCCGCTTACCTGCAAACGCTGTATCAAGCGGCCTTGAGCGTGGATGTCAAAGCCATCGTCGCGCAAGGGCTACGCGGACCGGAGATCAAACATGCGGTGCAGCAACAGCGCCAACAATTGATCGCCGTCGCCAAAGAGGCCTATCCACAGCCAGAATAATGCGTTGGCTCACTACCGACCTTTCTAGGGCTCCGCAATAAAAAAACCGGCGCAAGGCCGGTTTTTTTCGTTATCTATCGTTCATCTGATTAGAATTAACCAATCACGACCCAATACACCATTGCGGCCAAAATAAAGCGATAGATGGCAAACGGCACGAACGAAATGCGTTTGATCGCCGCCAAAAAGGTTTTAATCGCAATCATCGCCACCACAAATGCGGTGATAAAGCCAACCGCGAACATCGGCAAGTCAGACAGACTCAGAATGCTCCAGCTTTTCAGCAGATCTAAACCACTGGCGCCCAGCATCATCGGTACTGCCAGAATAAAGGAGTATTCCGCCGCCGCATGACGGCCTACCCCCAACAGCAAGCCACCTGAGATGGTAGAGCCGGAGCGTGAGAAGCCCGGCCACAGCGCCAGACACTGGAACAGACCGATACCGAAAGCCTGCTTGTAGCTGATCTCATCGATATTGTGCGCAGTAGTTTTCGGCTTGAAGTACTCCGCAACCAACAGCAGAACACCACCGACTACCAAGGCATACATCACGGTTTGCGGACCAAACAGATTGGCTTTAATCCAATCATGCACCAGCAAACCAATCACCACCGCCGGCAACATCCCCAGAATGATGTGCAATAACGTCAGGTGGCCACCGCTTTGCTGTGGCTTTTCACCAAAGTGGATCCCGATCAGGCCAAACATCCGCCGCCAGAACACAACCACTACCGCTAAAATAGAGCCGAGCTGGATAATGATCTCAAAGGTCGCCGCTTTCGGGCCTTCAAAGCCTAACAAGTGACCGACTAAGATCAAATGGCCGGTGGAAGATACGGGTAAAAATTCGGTCAAGCCTTCAACAACACCTAGGATGAAAGCAATCAGCAACTCGGTCATGAACACGCCTACCTGCGAAAATAAACAACAAAAATCAATGTATAAACATGAAAACCGATCACTTAAGCCGAGCAAAGTCATCCTCAGCAGGCCGTCAGTGACCATTACGCGATATTACAAATCGGTGTTACGCATCGGTATGGCAGCAAACGCTGACATCCACTACCGCAGTGGTATGCAAACTAGCGCGGTTCACGTCTTGCCACGCAAAGCTCACCGGCCATAAACGCTGTGCCGGATCATTAAAACGCTGCCACAAGGTCGCGAAGGAGAGCCCGTTTTGCGGATGAGTCACGTCCGGCGCCAAATCGGCCAGCGGGCGTAACACAAAGGCATACTGCAGGATATCCGGACGCGGCAAATGTGGCTTATCGCTCTGACAAAGTCGGCCATACAGCAACAAGTCCAAGTCCAGCGTGCAGCAGCCAGCGTACTGTGGATCGCGTCGCCCCCAACGCTGCTCAATTGCCTGCAATGCAGCGCTCACTTCACACAAGGTGCGCGCCGTTTTACAACGGGCGACCAGATTGTAATAGTTTCCGCTACAAACACCCACAGCTTCGGCTTCATAAACGGGGGAAAGTTCCACCTCGGTAAAGATTTGCTGTAACTCTGCCACCCCAGCGTTGAGGTGTTTTTCGCGCTCGGTATTACTGCCAATCCCGATGAACAGCTCCACCATCAGGCTCGCTCTCCGCGCTCGATAATCACCCCGACTTGACGGGCATTGGCCACCGCCCCCGGTTTCGCTACCCGCAGGCGTAACCAGCGGATCCCAAACCGAGACATCAGCATCGCCGCGACCTCTTCCGCCACCCGTTCAACCAGCGCAAAGCGCCCTTGTTCGATAAAGGTGGTGACCGCTTCACTGACCGCGGCATAATCCAGACAGAACGCAACGTCATCGCTTTCACCGGCCGGACGGTTATTCCATGCCATTTCGATATCGAGCACTAATTTCTGCTTAATGGTCTGTTCCCAGTCATACACCCCGATGGTAGTGATGACGTTCAACTGGTCGATAAATACGATATCCATCACGTTGCTATCCATAAAAAAGAGAGGTCGGATACCCCAAACAGCCTAATTTGCGTATTATCAATGGAATCGGCACGCTCCGATAGCCACTGCGTCAATAATTCCGGATTCTGAGGAGGCCGCCATGAGCGCTATCGCACTTGGCATGATCATTTGCGCGTATCTGCTTGGCTCCATTTCCAGCGCAATTCTGATTTGTCGGCTGGCAGGCCTGCCTGACCCACGCGAAACCGGCTCCGGTAATCCGGGTGCCACTAACGTATTGCGCCTCGGTGGCCGCTTTGCCGCGCTCGCCGTTCTGATTGCCGATGTCGCCAAAGGCGGCTTACCGGTTTGGCTGGCCTATAAACTGGATCTCGCCCCACCGGTACTGGGGATCATCGCGATCGCCGCCTGTCTCGGACACATCTACCCGATCTTCTTTCACTTTCAAGGCGGTAAAGGCGTCGCCACGGCGTTTGGGGCAATTGCCCCCATCAGTTGGGATATCACCGGCTTACTCAGTGGCACTTGGCTGATCACCTTGCTGCTGACCGGCTATTCATCCCTGGCCGCGGTGATTACCGCGCTGCTTGCGCCGTTGTACGTATGGTGGTTCCGCCCCGAGTTCACCTTTCCTGTGGCCATGCTCTCGTGCCTGATTTTGCTGCGCCACCACGAAAATCTGGAGCGCTTATGGCGCGGCCAAGAGCCGAAAATCTGGCAAAAGTTTCGTCGCCCTCGGGAGCGCGAAGAGTAATCGCCAGTGAACAGTAACCCGCCACGTAGACATCAGTGCAATAAACAGCGGTTTTCAGGCCGCTTATGCCGCGCCACGTTGGCCATCCGTCTCGCGGCTAATTACGCACCAATACGCATGAAATGCACATTGGTCCGCTGTCGCGAACATCGGCATATCGTCGTTTAACGACCACGAACATGCCGACATTTGCGATAAAATAAAGCCAGTGACTGATTGATGCCCAACGCGTCGATCACTCGGTTAACGGCTTTAACTCATTCATCGGCCAGCGCGGACGCGCGGAGACTGACAAGTCCTGAAACTCTTTGTTTTTCAAGCGCAGCATACCGGCATAAGCAATCATGGCACCGTTATCGGTACAAAACGCGGTACGCGGGTAATACACCTCACCACCGATGCTCTGCATCATCTCCGCCAGCTGACGGCGCAGCTCTTGGTTGGCGCTCACGCCACCGGCAATCACCAGACGTTTAAATCCGGTCTCTTTCAGCGCGCGTCGGCACTTAATCGCCAAAGTATCCACCACCGCTTGTTGGAACGCATGGGCAATATCGGCGCGGGTTTGCGGATCGTTGCCCTCTTTGTGGATGGTATTCGCGGCGAAAGTTTTCAGACCAGAAAAACTAAAATCCAACCCCGGACGATCGGTCATCGGGCGTGGGAACACAAAACGTCCCAGCGTGCCCTGCTCAGCCAGCTTGGCCAACAGCGGACCGCCCGGATAATCCAGTCCCATCAATTTGGCCGTTTTATCAAACGCTTCCCCGGCAGCATCGTCAATCGACTCGCCTAAAAGCTGATACCGGCCAACGCCATCAACACGGATCAGCTGGGTGTGACCACCGGAAACCAGCAGTGCCACGAACGGGAACGGTGGCGGATTGTCTTCCAGCATCGGCGCCAGCAGATGGCCTTCCATGTGGTGTACCGCCACAGCCGGAACGCCCCACGCCATGGCCAACGAGCGGCCGACGGTCGCGCCCACTAACAGCGCGCCGACCAGCCCAGGACCGGCGGTGTAAGCGACGCCATCAATATCACTCGGCGTCAGTCCGGCCTCTTTCAGTGCGGCTTGAATCAGGGGAACGGTTTTTTTTACGTGATCGCGTGAGGCCAGCTCCGGAACCACCCCGCCGTAATCAGCATGTAATTTTATCTGGCTATACAATTGGTTAGCCAACAGCCCGGCATTGTCGTCGTAAATTGCAACACCGGTCTCGTCACAGGAGGTTTCAATTCCTAGAATGCGCATAAGTGGCCTCAGGCTGACGTGGAAAGCCTGATATGTTATCCTGCACACTAAAATCACGCCAGCAGAACACGGTAGCGCTTTACAATCCCTATATCTTCGGATTAAAATTCCGCACCATTTTTAGTCAAGCTGGCGAATTGATAGTCAGCAGATTAACCCAATTTCCTTTGAGGTGAGAGGCATATGCCGGTAATCAAAGTACGTGAAAACGAGCCGTTCGACGTAGCTCTGCGTCGTTTCAAGCGTTCATGCGAAAAGGCAGGTATCCTGTCTGAAGTTCGCCGTCGCGAGTTCTACGAAAAACCAACTACTGAGCGTAAGCGCGCTAAAGCATCTGCTGTTAAGCGTCACGCGAAGAAGCTGGCTCGTGAAAACGCACGCCGCACTCGTCTGTACTGATGCTTTTGTGTGCTGAAACTCACGTTTCAGTACACCGCCTTCGGGCACGTCAGCGGAGTTCGGTACTGATTTATCAGAGGCGAATTTCTCACTGACAACCAGCTGTCTGCTGCAGTTCCTGCCGTTCGCGCGGAGTTTTCTCCGGACAGACAGCCGCTAACAGACTTCTGTTACAGCACAGGCCGTGCATTCCGCAAGGAACGCGCGGCTTTTGCTCGTTTATGAACTTGCTTCGTCTGACTAACCAATCATGAGGTGTCATGGCAGGTCAAATCCCCCGCGCATTTATTGATGATCTCCTGGCCCGGACTGACATTGTCGATCTGGTTGATGCCCGTGTGAAACTCAAAAAGCAGGGTAAGAACTACCATGCCTGCTGTCCGTTCCATAACGAGAAAACGCCATCGTTTACCGTCAGTGCCGAAAAACAGTTTTATCACTGCTTCGGTTGTGGCGCGCATGGCAACGCCATCGGATTTCTGATGGACTTTGATCGTCTGGAATTTGTGGAAGCGGTAGAAGAGCTCGCCAGTCAGCACGGATTAGAAATCCCGCGCGAAACCGGTAGCCATAGTCAACCGACGCAAGATCGTAAAGAGCGCCGCAGCCTGCATGAATTAATGGGGCAAGTGGCGGCCTATTACCGTGAACAACTGGTACAGCCGAAATCGGCCAAAGCCCAGCAATACCTGACCCAACGCGGCCTGTCGGCCGAAGTGATTCATCGCTTCGGCATCGGCTTTGCGCCAGATGGCTGGGATAACGTGTTGCGCCGTTTTGGTGGCAACAATCCGACGCAACAACAAATGTTGTCGGATGCGGGTCTCTTGGTTCACAATGAAGAGAGCCAACGCACCTATGACCGCTTTCGCGAGCGGGTGATGTTTCCCATCCGTGACCGGCGTGGGCGCGTCATCGGGTTTGGTGGCCGCATCATCGGCAATGGCACACCGAAATACCTCAACTCACCTGAAACGGTGATTTTCCATAAAGGTCGCGAACTGTATGGCCTTTATGAAGCGCAGCAAACCAATCCGAAACCAGATCACTTATTGGTGGTCGAAGGGTATATGGATGTGGTGGCGCTGGCGCAGTTTGATATTAACTACGCCGTCGCCTCACTTGGCACCTCCACCACAGCAGAACATATTCAATTATTGCTGCGCAGTACCGATAACGTTATCTGCTGCTATGATGGAGATAATGCCGGTCGTGATGCGGCATGGCGAGCTCTGGAAACTGCCCTGCCTTTCCTTAATGATGGCAAGCAGCTCAAATTTATGTTCCTGCCGGACGGGGAAGATCCTGATACACTGGTTCGTCAGGAAGGCAAACAGGCCTTCGAACAGCGTATCGGACACGCGCTGCCGCTGTCTGAGTTTTTATTTGAAACCCTGCTGCAACAAGTGGACTTGAGCAGCCGTGACGGGAAAGCCAAACTCAGCACACTGGCCATTCCGCTGATTGATAAAGTGCCCGGCGATACCTTGCGCTTGTATCTGCGCAATATTCTGGGCCAAAAGCTCGGCATTTTGGATGAAAACCAGTTAGAGCGGTTGCTGCCCAAAGCGCAGCAAGAGCGAGCAACCCCAGCCCCACAGATTAAACGTACACCGATGCGCGTATTGATTGGTTTACTGGTGCAAAACCCAGCGCTGGCCGGCCAAGTGCCTTCGCTAGCCGGGTTAGAGCAGCTGGATATTCCCGGCTTACCGCTGTTTATTCGGCTGGTACAAGCCTGTCAGGCGCAGCCTGGGCTCACCACTGGCCAGTTATTAGAACATTGGCGCGGAACAAAAGAAGGTCAACAACTTGAAATGTTGGCCATGTGGAACCACATGATCACTGATGAGAATGTGGCCGACGAATTTTTGAACACGCTGGATCACCTCTACAGCCAATTAGTGGAGCAACGTATGAACCAGCTGATCGCAAAAGACCGAACACACGGCTTAAGTGCCGACGAGCGCAGGGAACTTGCCCTGCTAATCACTACAGCCAAACCGGGCAATGGCTAGTAGCTAGTAGAAAAAACGCCCAACTGTTATACTTGGCGGTTTACGCCGCAGCGTACTAGTTTCTTCTTTCAGACCTTGAAGTGTGGATATCGTCTTATGGAGCAAAACCCGCAGTCGCAGCTTAAGCTTCTTGTTACCAAGGGTAAAGAGCAAGGCTACCTGACCTATGCCGAGGTCAATGACCACCTGCCGGAAGATATGGTCGACTCCGATCAAATCGAAGACATTATCCAGATGATCAACGACATGGGTATTCAGGTGCTGGAAGAAGCACCCGATGCCGATGACCTGATGCTGGCAGAAAACCTCGCGGATGACGACGCAGCAGAAGCCGCTGCGCAAGTGCTGTCCAGCGTGGAATCTGAGATCGGACGAACCACGGACCCGGTGCGCATGTACATGCGCGAAATGGGCACCGTAGAACTGCTTACCCGTGAGGGTGAGATCGATATCGCCAAACGTATTGAAGACGGTATCAACCAAGTACAGTGCTCTGTTGCAGAGTATCCAGAAGCGATTACCTATCTTCTGGAGCAATATGATCGCGTCGAAGCGGGCACCTCCCGTTTGTCTGACCTGATCACCGGCTTTGTCGACCCGAATGCCGAAGAAGATATGGCACCTACGGCGACCCACGTCGGCTCTGAGCTGTCTGAAGAGCATCTGGCGGATGAGGATCTGGATGACGACGAAGAGGAAGAAGAGAGTGATGATTCTTCCGACGACGACGGCACCATCGATCCGGAGCTGGCGCGCGAGAAGTTCACTGAACTGCGCGATCAGTATGAAGTTACCCGTTTAGCGATCAAAGCCAACGGTCGTAACCATCCGGTTACCAATGAAGAGATTCAGAAGCTGTCTGAAGTCTTCAAGCAGTTCCGTCTGGTTCCAAAGCAATTTGACCATCTGGTAAACGCAATGCGTTCCATGATGGAGCGTGTCCGTACTCAGGAACGCATCATCATGAAACTGTGTGTGGAACAGTGCAAAATGCCGAAGAAAAACTTCGTCACTTTGTTCTCGGGTAATGAAACCAATCCACAGTGGATGGAAAAAGCACTGGCCGCCGGTAAACCGTGGTCAATGCGTTTAAGTGAAGTTAATGAAGAAGTGCAGCGTTGCCTGCAAAAGATGCGTCAGATCGAAGAAGAAACCGGTCTGACTATCGAGCAGGTAAAAGATATCAACCGTCGGATGTCTATCGGTGAAGCGAAAGCACGCCGTGCCAAGAAAGAGATGGTTGAAGCGAACCTGCGTCTGGTTATTTCGATTGCCAAGAAATACACCAACCGCGGCCTGCAGTTCTTGGATCTGATCCAAGAAGGTAACATCGGTCTGATGAAAGCGGTGGATAAGTTTGAATACCGCCGTGGTTATAAGTTCTCGACCTATGCGACTTGGTGGATCCGTCAGGCTATCACCCGCTCTATCGCGGATCAGGCGCGCACCATCCGTATTCCGGTGCACATGATCGAAACCATCAACAAGCTGAACCGTATTTCACGGCAGATGCTGCAAGAGATGGGTCGTGAGCCGAGCCCAGAAGAGCTGGCTGAGCGCATGATGATGCCAGAAGACAAGATCCGCAAAGTGCTGAAGATTGCCAAAGAGCCAATCTCCATGGAAACCCCAATCGGGGATGATGAAGATTCGCATCTGGGTGATTTCATCGAGGATACTACCCTCGAGCTGCCATTGGATTCTGCCACCTCAGAAAGCCTGCGCAACGCCACTCGCGATGTGCTGGAAGGTCTGACGGCGCGTGAAGCCAAAGTGCTGCGTATGCGTTTCGGTATCGATATGAACACCGACCACACGCTGGAAGAGGTAGGTAAGCAGTTTGACGTAACGCGTGAACGTATCCGTCAGATTGAAGCCAAGGCACTGCGCAAACTGCGCCATCCGAGCCGCTCGGAAGTGCTGCGTAGCTTCCTCGACGAATAACATCGTCAGTCGCGTCACGCAAAGCAATAAAAAAGCCCGTCATTGACGGGCTTTTTCTTTATCAACGTCTTTATCGGCGTCGTTCTATTTGTGCTGTTTCGGCATCCGCAACAAAGAGCCGCACCTCAACAGCACCAACGCCAATAGCAAGCTTATTTGAGCGTCACGCGCGCAAACTTACGCTTACCCACCTGATACACGGCAGTGCTGCCTGCGCTCAGGGTCAGCTTGGCATCGTCGACTTTCTCGCCATCAATCTTCACGCCACCTTGCTTGATCATGCGCAGCGCTTCGGAAGTTGAGGCCACCAAATCGGCGTCTTTCAGCAGGTTCGCAATGGCAATGCCTTCGCTACCGGCATCCAGCGTCAGCTCTGGCATTTCATCTGGCATCGCGCCTTTTTGGAAGCGATTGATGAACTCTTGCTCCGCCGCATCCGCATCCGCTTGTGAGTGGAAACGGGCAATGATCTCTTTGGCCAGCCACACTTTCACATCACGCGGGTTCAGTGTGCCTGCCGCTACGCGGGCTTTGAAATCGTCGATTTCAGCCAGTGGGCGGAAAGAGAGCAGCACATACCAATCCCACATCAGATCATCAGAGATAGACATCACTTTACCGAACATTTCGGACGGTGCTTCGCTGATCCCGATGTAGTTGTGCGCCGACTTGGACATCTTCTTCTCGCCGTCCAGACCCACCAGCAGTGGCATGGTGATGACGATTTGCGGCTTTTGTCCGTACTCTTTTTGCAGCTCACGGCCCATCAGCAGGTTGAAACGCTGGTCAGTACCGCCCAGCTCAACGTCTGCTTCCAGCGCGACTGAGTCATAGCCTTGCAGCAGCGGGTACATGAACTCGTGAATAGCGATGGACTGGTGATCATGGAAACGCTTTTTAAAGTCGTCACGCTCCAGCATCCGCGCCACTGTCTGACGAGAAGCCAAACGGATCATGCCTTCGGCACCCATCTCGCCCAACCAGCTGGAGTTAAATTCGATACGAGTCTTGGCGGGGTCCAGAACTTTGAACACCTGCTCTTTATAGGTCTCGGCGTTAGCCATGACCTGCTCTTTGGTCAGTGGCGGACGGGTGGTATTTTTACCTGACGGATCCCCCACCATACCGGTAAAGTCACCAATCAGGAAAATAACCTCATGGCCCAAGTCCTGGAACTGACGCAGCTTGGTCAGGATCACGGTGTGACCCAGATGGATATCCGGCGCAGTCGGGTCAGCACCCAGTTTTACACGCAGCGGACGCCCTTCTTTTAATTTGGCGATGAGTTCATCTTCCGGCAACAGGTCTTCCACACCGCGTTTAATTACCGCCAGTGCTTCTTCAATACGCACCATTGCGCTCTCCTAGATACGCGAAAATATTAATCATGAATTTGCCATACTACTGGATTCAATCGGCAAGGCAAACCGCTTAGGCCGCAATCTTGCCGATTATTCTGCCGCCGCAGGTTTACACCGGCATCGGGTGTAAACAAGCTGCAGACAAGATGTGAACCGCAGGCAAAAAAATCCCCGCCAGCGGCGGGGACATCAGAGATTCAGTGGGTCACTTAGATACTGAATGAGGAGCCGCAACCGCAGGTGCTCTTGGCATTCGGGTTTTGCACCACGAAGCGCGAACCTTCTAGGCCTTCGGTATAATCAACTTCACCACCGACCAGATATTGCAGGCTCATTGGGTCAACCACCAGCGCCACACCGCTTTTTTCGATCAGCATGTCGCCGTCATTCACGGTTTCATCAAAGGTAAAACCATACTGGAAACCGCTGCAACCACCACCGGTGATATACACCCGCAGTTTCAGGTTCGGGTTTTCTTCCTCGGCAATCAGTGCCTTCACTTTGTTTGCCGCGGCATCAGTAAATTCCAACGGCAACGCCGGTACTTCGCTCATTCTTTGGTCTCCGCAATCAGAAGCGGGGCTATTATCCAATACCTGACTAAATCGTTCAAGTATTGAACGCTCTGCCCGGTGGATAGCCCCGACCGATTGTCTGTATCAAACGGACTGGCTTGGGGACGCCGCAGCTTGGGCAGCGGCAGCTTGTTGCTGCGCCTGCTTTTGCAAGGTGCGCTCCAAAAGCACAGTATACAGCGGACGACCACCCAATGCTTGTGCTAACAGTGTGGCACCCAGCACGGTGATCAGCATCGGTAAAATTAACTGGTAGTTTTCGGTCATCTCCAGCACCAATACCAGCCCCGTCAGTGGTGCCCGCACGGTAGCGGCAAACAGTGCGCCCATCCCTGCAATCGAGAAAGTGGCAATCTCCAAGTTATATTGCGGGAACAACATTGTGGCCAGCGTACCGAACGCGGTACCAAACAAGGTGCCGATAGCCAGACTTGGGGCAAAAATACCGCCCGGCGCGCCAGAGCAGAAGCACATTAAGGTGGTGATCACCCGTGCAAAGAAAATCAGCAGCAAGGCGGTGATGGTGAAGTTACCCTTAGCTGCAATCAGCACCAGTGACATGCCATCCCCTGACACTTCCGGTACCAGCAGTGCCAACAGACCACAGGTTCCCCCAATCACCGCACCAATCAGCACAAACTTCTTGCGCTGGCCGCCGTGCAAGGCTGCGAATCTATCTTGGCTCCAGAACACCATGCGGTTGAACAGCACGCCAAACACGCCAAACAGCATGCCAAGAACCAGATACAGCCACAGGGAGTTGAGCGGTGCAAACCCGAGCGAGCCGACCGGCAACTCCGGTACCTGACCGGTGAAAAAGCGCACCATCAAACAGGCCATGATGACGCTAAGGAAAATGCCTTTAATCGAGATCAGGCTGTAACGAAACTGCGGGCGCATCTCTTCAATCACAAACAGTACGCCAGCCAGCGGGGCGTTAAACGCGGCGGTCAAACCGCCCGCAGCACCGGCCGCCAGCAAAGTATTGCGAATCTCGGGATTTTTACCGAGACGGAACAGATCGGCAATCATCTGCGCGACCGCGCCGCCCATCTGCACGGTCGGGCCTTCACGACCCAGCACCATCCCAGAGCCGAGGGTGCCGAGGCCACCGAAGAATTTGACCGGCAATACCCGCCACCAGCGTACCGGACGCAGGCCATCCATCGCCCCTTCAATTTCTTGAATACCGGAGCCAGCCGCTTCTGGCGCAAAGCGATGCACCAGGAAATAACCGAAGGCCGCCAGCAGAGCCGACAGTAAAAAGACCCCGATCCACACCAACACCTGATAATCGGCCATAAAGGTCAGCGCATCGACCCGCTCAAATTTGACTCGGCTCACCATCCGATCGAAAGCGACCCCAACCCCGCCGGCCAACAGGCCGACCAAGGCACACAGGATCAGCACCAATACCGGGGTTTTATCCTGCTCGGCCAGACGACGAATTAACCCGCCGTGACCGGCAGAGGAAAGAGGCGTGGAAGGCTGCTGCGCAGCGGGCTGATTTGTGCTCTCCGCTGCAGATGACGTCTCGTTACTTGAAGCACTCATAGAACAAACGATCCTAATTCGCTTAATATGAAGAGAATTCACAACACCGCAGCCGTCTGTCAGGCAGATCGCTGCGTACTTACATTTCGATTACTATAGCTGTTTTATGCACCTGTCTCTGTGTCATCACAGACGATTGTGCTCACCAAGTGCGGTGGCCACCAAGCTGGCCGGCTCAGCAACGCGGAACGGGCCCAGATCATAGACACGGTGCGGTCACAGACATTCAGGATAGCCGTATGACCAAATCTGCAACCTTGTTTGCCCAAGCGCAAAAAACCATCCCCGGCGGCGTCAACTCACCGGTCCGCGCCTTCAATGGTGTCGGCGGCAGCCCGCTGTTTATTGCCCGCGCTGATGGCGCGTATCTGTTTGATGTGGATGGCAAACAGTACACTGACTACGTCGGCTCTTGGGGGCCGATGGTGCTGGGACATAACCATCCTGCTATCCGTCAGGCGGTGATTGAAGCCGCTGAACGCGGATTAAGCTTCGGCGCACCGACCGAAATGGAAGTGGTAATGGCCGAACTGGTGACCCGACTGGTGCCGTCCATGGAAATGATCCGCATGGTCAGCTCAGGCACAGAGGCTACCATGAGTGCTATCCGCTTAGCGCGCGGTTTCACAAATCGTGACAAAATAATTAAGTTCGAAGGCTGCTATCACGGTCATGCCGACTCCCTGCTGGTGAAAGCCGGCTCCGGCGCACTGACACTGGGCCAGCCTAACTCACCGGGTGTACCGGCAGATTTTGCCAAACACACTCTGACCTGCACCTATAACGATCTGAGCTCCGTCGAAGAAGCGTTCCGTGCGTATCCGAATGACATCGCCTGTATCATCGTCGAGCCGGTAGCCGGCAACATGAACTGTATCCCGCCACAACCGGATTTCCTGCCGGGGCTGCGTCGCCTGTGTGATCAGTATGGTGCATTGCTGATTATTGACGAGGTGATGACCGGTTTTCGTGTCGCCCTCGGCGGCGCGCAGGCGCACTATGGCGTGACGCCGGATCTGACCTGTCTGGGCAAGATCATCGGCGGCGGCATGCCGGTCGGTGCCTTTGGTGGCCGTCGTGATGTCATGGCGCACATCGCGCCAACCGGTCCGGTGTATCAGGCCGGTACGCTGTCCGGTAACCCAATTGCGATGGCCGCCGGTTATGCCTGCCTGACTACACTGGCAGAATCTGGCCAATCAGCACGTTTGACCGCCCTGACCGAGCGTCTGGCCGATGGTCTGCGCGCTGCGGCTAAGCGCCAGAATATCGGTCTGGTGGTGAATCAGGTTGGCGGCATGTTTGGCCTGTTCTTCACCGATGCGCCGCAGGTCACCTGCTATCAAGAGGTGGTTGCCTGTGATGCCGAACGCTTCAAGCGCTTCTTCCACCTGATGCTGGATGAAGGCCAGTATCTGGCACCATCGGCCTTTGAAGCCGGCTTTATGTCGCTGGCACACAGCGAAGCGGATATCGATGCCACCGTGGCCGCCGCCGAGCGCTGCTTTGCGCGTCTGCAAGACTGAAGTGACACCCGCCGAAGCTAAAACGCTGGCGGTTTCAAAGTCGTTTCGAACAAAGTGGTTTCGACATAGTTTCGCCATAGCAATAAAAAGCCCCGTCGATGACGGGGCTTTTTTTACCGCGGGCAGTCAACTGCCTTTGTTACGTTCGGCTTACAAGCCCAACACGTTCTGCAGCCAGCTTCCCATTTGATCCACCGGATTCGGTGGCGCACAGAACTGATCCGGATCGCTTGTCCACACCGGCAGTTTTTGCGGTGCGCCGCAATCGAACTGACCGGATGGTGTCACGCCAATCCACGCGATCCCCGGTGGCATTTTCAGCACCAGTGGCATTGGCGGCAACGCTTCCAGATAGCGGCGATACAAGGTCAAGGCACCATTAGCACCGGTGAGCTTAGCTTCGCCGTTATCATCTCGGCCAACCCACACCGTCACCACGTTCTTACCATCTACCCCAACATACCAGCTGTCACGCAGCTCATTGGTAGTACCGGTTTTACCGGCCAATCCGGCGTTAAAGCTCTTATTCAGTGAGCGCGCAGTACCGGACGCCACCACCTGCTGCATACCATACAGCGCCAAATCGGCAGCCTGTGTTGGCACTACGCTTTGCGCCTGCGGCAGGCTTTCGTACAGCGGCTGACCGTTCTCATCCAGCACGGTCCGCAAGGTCGACATCGGCACATACTGACCGCCACTGGCCAGTGTCTGGTACATCTGAGTCACTTCCATCGGCGTTAAGCTGATAGCCCCCAGCAACATCGCCGGTAAACGCGGGATGTACTGATTATCGATGCCCATCTTGGTCAACTCAGTGGCGATAGTATCTAAGCCCACTTGCATGCCTAGGTTCACCGTTGGCACGTTGAGGGAGTTACTGAGCGCCGTCAGCAAAGTGACTGAGCCACGGTATTTACGATCGTAGTTTTTCGGCTGCCACAGCTGGCCATTTGGCATACGCATCGACAACGGGTTGTCCGACAGCGGCGTATTTAAACGGAAGCGATCTGGCATGGTCAGCGCGGTCATGTACACCGGTGGCTTGATCAACGAGCCAATCGGACGCCGCGCCTGTAAAGCACGGTTAAAGCCAGCATAGCGGGTTTGCGCGCCGCCAATCATGGCGCGGATCTCCCCGCTGTAGCGGTCAGTAACCACCATGGCTGTTTCCAGCTGCTTCAGATGACGCTGACTAAGCAGCGCTGGAATGCCGTCTTGTACCGCTTTTTCTGCCGCGTTTTGCACTGCCGGATCTAGCGTGGTGAAAATGCGCATGCCAGAGAGTTTCTCTGACTTATCGCCGAGCGCCTGACGCAGCTCTTGGCGCATCACCTGCATATACGCCGGCTGGCTAGCCGTCACCACCCCACGCGCTTGGATACCCAGCGGGCGCTTACTCAACAGATCATACAGCTCTTGGTCAATGACCTGCTGCTCCTGCATCACTTTCAGCACCACATTGCGGCGCTCAATGGCGCGCTCAGGATAACGCCACGGGTTGTAATAGGACGGCCCTTTGACCATCCCCACCAACAGCGCCTGCTGATCGGTGGTCAGTTCATTCACCGGCCGACCAAAATAGAACAGACTAGCCAGCGCAAATCCGTGAATTTGATCGTTGCCGTTTTGCCCCAGATAGACTTCATTCAGGTAGGTTTCCAGAATGCGCTCTTTGCTGTAGCGATAGTCAATCAGCACCGCCATATAGGCTTCACGCGCCTTACGGATTAACGAGCGCTGATTGGTCAAAAACAGGTTTTTCGCCAGCTGCTGGGTAATGGTACTGCCGCCCTGCACGGTGCGACCGGCCAGCAAGTTGACCCAAATCGCGCGGCCAATGGCGAGTGGATTGATGCCATCGTGCTGATAAAAGTCGCGATCTTCGGTTAACAGCAAGGTTTCGATGAGCAAATCAGGGAAGCCTTCGCGCGGCGTAAACAGACGCTGCTCGTTATGCGGTGACTGCAACATGGCGATCAGCTTCGGATCGATCCGCAGCATTTGCATCTGCTCATTGCTGTCCAGATCGCGCATGCTCACCAATTGATTATTGGTAAAGCTCAAACGCAGGCGCATCTGCGGCTCAGGGCCATCCGGAAAATCAAACGGACGACGGAAAATATCGATGCTGCTCTTACCCACCACCATGTCACCAGGACGGCGCAACGCATTCACCGGACGGTATTGCATCCCCTCCAGCGCTTCGCTCATCATCTTGAGCGAATACGGCTCACCCGGTTGCAAGTTGATGATCCGGCTATACACCGAGGCCGGTAGCTGCCACACCTGACCATCCATCCGATCGCGAATTTTGCCATCCAGATAGATGCCCCACAGCGCCATCACCGCAATCCCGACCAGCGCCAGCTTCAGCCCAAGGCTCAACAAGCGCCGTTTCCACGACGGACGACGCGCCATCAGTTGCTCCTCCGCATCATCATCGGCAAGCTCATCATGATCGTCGTCATAGTCGTCGTCATACGCCTCCTCGTCCTGCTCATCATCGGGCAAGTCGCGGTCAGGATCGTCATACCACTCATCATCATCCTGTTCATTCTTCCGGTTATGTGCGGGCGAACGCCGTGCCGGAGCGCGGTTATTGCGCGCCGGTTTCTGGCGGCGTCCAATCGGAGCACGATCTTCATCCTGGTCGTCGTAACGCATGATCCCTGCCGGTTTCTCCTGCTTGCACGAGTCATCTCTAACAGGCCCGCAAACGCGACCTGAACAAATGCGGTGTCACACCGATACAGCCATTAACGACTAATGGCATTAAAAGGCGCGATTATAACGTTGAATCAGGCTGCAGTGCTCGCTCTTTCACCCCATGCAGAGGACGAGGTCACAGCATACATGCGCCCTTGCTAAGGCAGCGTACTGAAAGCGTGAAGGTCGCCTTCCTTGCTTGCACACGCTCGCCTTCCCCAGCCGCGCCCTTATTAGCCCTGCCAGTGCCGTTTCGTGGCACGAGTAGCTTGGGTATTGGCCGGATCGTCCGGCCACACATGCTTGGGATAACGCCCCTTCATCTCTTTTTGTACTTCTTTATACGCGCCTTGCCAGAAAGCCTGCAGATCGCGGGTGATCTGCAGCGGGCGACGCGCGGGTGACAATAACTCCAACACCAACGACACACGGCCATCAGCAATACGCGGGGATGCCGACTCGCCAAACACCTCTTGCAGACGCACCGCCAGTACCGGATCGGCATCCGGCGCATAGCGGATCGCGATGCGTGAGCCGGTCGGCACGGTATAACACACCGGCAGCAGTTGCTCTAAACGCTGGCGTTGCTGCCAATCGAGCAGATTATTCAGCGCTGCGCTCAGATCCAACTGGCGTAAACCGCGCACATCACGCACGCCCTCAAGCTGTGGCCCTAACCAGCTATCTAGGGAGGCGAGCAGCGCCTCATCCTCCACCGACGGCCACGGCAGCTCCGGTAGCCAGCGTGCGGCGCACTGTAAGCGCGCACGTAACTGCACCGCAGATTCATCCCAATTCAGCACCGCTAAGCCTTGCTCGGCGACCCAATCCAGCAGTGCTTGGCGCATTTGCGCCGGCTCAGGCGCGCTCATCGGCTGCTCGCTCAAGGTCAGCGCCCCTAAACGGCGACGGCGCAAAGCGCGCAAGGTACCGCGCGCCTCATCCCACTCCAGCGCCATCTGCTCACTGACCAACTGAGGCAATTGCGCCGCCAGTGCCTCCAATGAGCTAACCGGCCAAGCGAGCAAGATCCGCGCCTCACGACTCGATGCGCCCAAAATCAGATTTGGGGCGACCAGTGCGCGCTGAGCGGCCAGTGGACTGTCGGCCTCAATAAAAGCGCCGTTACCGCCAGATAACTGAAAACGGCCATCATGACTGCGCGCCACGCCAATGCGATCCGGATACGCGCTAGCCAACAGCTCGGCAATCAGATCGGGTGCGCTGTACGCATTTTTTTCGGTAGCGCGCACCGCATTCGGCGTTAAGCGCCCCAACAGCGTGTCGGCGCGCTGGCGCTGACGCGCAGTGAGGCGATCCGGATCGGGCGTCACTTGAGTGCGCGGCGGCTCTTCCAATAGCGCCACCAAACGCGCCGCTAATGCCGCTTCGCCGCGCTCCCGACCGCTGAGCAGCAGCACCCCGTGGCGGGGAGCGCAGCCTAACGCCGCCAGCTCGCGGCCACGGGCGGTGAGGCGCCCTGACTCATCGGTGGCCTGTAAACGGCGCAGCAAGGTTTCTGCGGCCGCCTGATGGGCCACCGGAGGGTAATCAATAAAGCGTAGCGACTGCCATGAGCTGCAGCCCCACTGCAGCAATTCCAGCCAAATGGCGCTTAAATCGCTGCGGCACAGCTCTGGCGGCGTAAATTCGGTGGCGCGTTCGGCTTGTTCGCTGCTGTACAGGCGCAGACACACGCCCGGTTCGGTACGCCCTGCACGCCCTGCGCGCTGGGTCATCGATGCCTTGGCGATTCGCGTGGTTTGCAAACGGGTCAGACCGCTACGCGGGTCAAAACTGGCCAGTCGCTCGGTGCCGCTGTCGATCACCAAACGTACTCCTTCAATGGTCAAACTGGTTTCTGCCAAATTGGTCGCCAGCACCACTTTGCGCTGCCCACTGGGCGCGGGCGCAATTGCCCGTTGCTGCTCGGCCAAGGTGAGCGCGCCATACAGCGGACACACCTGCGTATCCGGCGGCAAGCGCCCCTCGAGACGGCGACTGACGCGCTCTATCTCGCCCATGCCGGGTAAAAACACCAACGCCGAGCCCGATTCCTGCGCTAACAGCTGACACACCGCCTGACTAACCGCCTCTTCCAGCGCTTGATGCGGCGGATAAGGTTGATGCAACACCGTGACCGGATGGGCGCGCCCCGCTGAGCTGACCAACGGCGCATCAGGCAACAAATTACGCAGCCCCTGATCATCTAAGGTGGCCGACATCACCAGCAGGCGTAGGTCATCGCGCAGCCCTTCTTGCACATCCAGCGCCAAGGCCAACGCCAGCTCGGCTTGCACACTGCGCTCATGAAATTCATCAAAAATAATCAGGCTCACCCCGTTCAACTCGGGGTCTTGCTGCAAGCGGCGAGTTAATACGCCTTCTGTCACCACTTCCAAGCGTGTCGCGGCGCTAACCTTGGCTTCGGCACGCATCCGGTAGCCCACGGTTTGCCCGCAGCGCTCACCGAGCTGACTGCTCAAACGCTCGGCGATACTGCGCGCAGCTAAGCGGCGTGGCTCCAGCAGTAAAATCGTTCCGCTCAGCCACGGCTGCTCCAGCAGCGTCAGCGGCAAATAGGTCGACTTGCCCGCGCCAGGCGGCGCGCTAAGCAATACCGCCGGATGCTGCTGCAATGCAGCCAGTACGTCAGGGATCACAGCGCAGATCGGTAAATCAGGAGCAGTCATGGTCATAACTCATACACAAGGCAAACCAGCTCAACACACAAAGCCAAGCTGTCGTCGTAAAAATCAGGCCGGCGCATTGTAGCAAACCCCTTGCAACCTGTACTCTGATGCGCAAAATGCGAGACAGGTAGACCTGCGCGTAAATAACCTGAAATGACCGTCAACCGAGACTATTTTGTTATATAAAGAGATGCCCGTGAGCAGCACCCAGCGCCTTTTCTTTACGTTGACCCTGCAGCCGACGTTGGCGCGCAATATTGTGCATTGGCGCAACCAGACCTTTGATGTTCAGCGTCCGGCGCGCCCAACGCCGGCCACCCAGCTGCATCTGACGCTGGCCTTTCTCGGCGATACCCGACCGGCGCAGCGCGATAGTGTGTGCCGCATTGCCGAGCGGCTGCAAAACCAGCCCTTTAGTCTGACGCTGGATAATCTCGGTCAGTGGCCGAAAGCCGGCATTATCTGGCTCGGCCCTCGGTATAGCCCACGGCCGCTATTGGCGCTGGCCTCGGCACTGCGCGCCGCCGCGGTACGCTGCGGTTTGCCGCAACCGGCGACCCCGTTTAGCCCACATATCACCTTGTTTCGACGCGCCCATCATCCGCTGATCCTGCCGTCACAAACTCCGGGCTGGTCAGTCAGCTTTAGCCATTTTTCCCTGTACTGTTCAGAACTTACACCGCGTGGTAGCCGTTATACGGAACTGCAACGCTGGTCATTGGGAGCTCCCCATGCAGTTTGATCCTCCTTTGGAATGCGGCCGCTTAATTCGCCGTTACAAACGCTTTCTGGCTGACATTGAAATGCCGGACGGAAACACAATGACGTTGCATTGCGCCAATACCGGTGCAATGACAGGGTGCGCAACGCCCGGAGATCGGGTATGGTACTCCGCCTCCGAAAATCCGAAGCGTAAATACCGGCATAGCTGGGAGCTCACCGAAACCGCCGCGGGCGACTGGATCTGCGTAAATACACTGCGCGCCAACGCCTTGGTGGAAGAAGCCTTGCGCGCCAATCGTATTTCGGAGCTGGCGGGCTATACACAAATTGCACGGGAAGTGCGTTACGGTGAGGAAAACAGCAGAATAGATCTGCTGCTAAGCGATCCAAAACGCGCTGACTGCTATATTGAAGTGAAGTCTGTCACCTTACTGCAACAACAGTGTGGATACTTTCCCGATGCCGTTACGGTTCGCGGACAAAAGCACCTTCGCGAACTGACGCAAATGGCTCAACAGGGAAAACGGGCTGTGCTGTTCTTCGCCGTCTTGCACAGCGGGATCACACAGGTACGTGCTGCCCGGCATATTGACCCGGATTATGCTCGGATGTTGACCGCGGCAGTACAGCAGGGCGTCGAGGTGATTTGCTATCAAGCAACCCTCTCGGCGCAAGGCATGGTGCTTAATACGCCGCTATCGTGGGCGGAATGAGCCGGTAAATTGCGCTTATCTTCACAGCATGGATGCGAAGAATTGCCATACCGGTATCCTTCTGCTATTTATAGCGGCCTAATTTTTACCCCCCACAGGGGGTGGGTAGCGCGAATTTAGGAGAAGCAGCATGCCAGAAGGCCAAATCAGGAAATCGTCTCTGGGCATTCTTGCCATCGCCGGTGTCGATCCTTACCAGGAAAAACCAGGCGAGGAGTACATGAATGACGCTCAGCTTGCGCATTTCAGAAAGATTCTTGAGGCATGGCGTAATCAGCTCAGGGTTGAGGTCGATCGCACAGTTACCCATATGCAGGATGAAGCAGCTAACTTCCCAGACCCGGTTGACCGGGCGGCACAGGAAGAAGAGTTCAGCCTGGAACTGCGTAACCGTGATCGTGAGCGTAAGCTGATCAAGAAGATCGAGAAGACTCTGCTGAAGATCGAAGAAGATGATTTCGGTTTCTGCGAGTCCTGCGGCGTTGAAATCGGGATCCGCCGCCTTGAAGCTCGTCCGACCGCTGATCTGTGCATCGACTGTAAGACACTGGCTGAGATCCGCGAAAAGCAGATGGCCGGTTAATTACCGTCAATACGCCAAACCAGAAGGGAGCCAAGGCTCCCTTTTGTCTTTTATTGCGCTGTCTTTATTTGCGCGTAGTCTTTATTGCGATCAGTGCCATTATAGCGCCATGCTAGCGACCATCCGCCATACTCAGCCGCGCAGAATTGTATTAGGATAATGCGCATACCGACTGCCTTATCTGTCATCACGACCACCATGAATGAACTGCGTTATGTCGGCCGCTTTGCTCCGTCGCCGTCCGGTGATCTGCATTTCGGCTCTTTAGTTGCCGCCCTCGGCAGCTTTTTACAGGCCCGCCACCGCCAAGGAGTGTGGCAGCTGCGTATCGAAGATATCGATCCCCCGCGCGAAGTCGCTGGCGCCAGTGAGCGCATTATCCGCACCCTCGAAGCCTATCACCTGTATTGGGATGGTCCGATTGTCTACCAATCGCAGCGCCATGCCGCCTATCAAGCGGTGATCGATACCCTACTGCAGCAAGGGGATGCCTATTACTGTCGCTGCTCACGCCAGCAACGCCAAGCGATGGGTGACGGCTACAACGGCCACTGCCGTCATTTAGGTTATGACGCCAAGGATGCGGCACTACGTCTCTACCAGCACCAACCGGTGTACCGGTTTACCGACCAGCTCTTTGGTGAGGTTCGCGTGCCCAGCGCACTGGCCGAAGAGGACTTTATTATCCGCCGCCGCGATGGGCTATTCGCCTATAATCTGGCGGTGGTGATTGATGATATTCACCAAGGCATGACCGAAATTGTGCGCGGCGCCGATTTACTGGAGCCAACGGTGCGCCAAATCGCCCTGTATCAGCGTTTAAACGCGCCGGTGCCAGATTTTCTGCATCTGCCGTTAGTGGTCAATGCCGATGGCAGCAAGCTGTCCAAGCAAAACCACGCGACCGCTATCGACCCAGCGAATCCTTTGCCGCATCTGGTGCGGGCGCTGCAATTTTTAGGTCAAGTCGTGCCGACGGATTGGCAGCAAGGCAGCATCGATGAGCTGCTACAATGGGCTATCACGCATTGGGATTTGCAGCGCATTCCGCGTCGCCATAGCGAGATCCCACCACTGCATCCCTAAAAAGAGCGCCAGAAAAGACCTAAATCGTGGCCATTTCGCCTCGTCATCTCGACCGGTGCGGTAAAAGCCGCGCTCTCCGCCATTCTCAATTGGCGGGGGCTGCGTTATTATTAGCCACAATTACTGACCGTAGCCGCCATGATCGCGGCCTGTACGGTTTTTTGCGTTGCCGCAGCACGGAGAGATCAGTTGCTCCCACCAGAGCGTGGAGCCGATCCGGTGCGCGGTATAACCCTTGTGAGGTGTACCATTTTTACACGCGTAGCCAATTTCTGTCGTAAAGTGCTCGGACAGTCAGACACTCCGACGGCTGAGACCCCAGCCACCCAGACAGGTCCTATCATTATTCCGCGCGAGCACCACGGAATCTCCCGCAAAGACATCAGTGAAAACGCACTGAAGGTATTGTATCGCCTGCATAAAGCCGGTTATGAAGCCTATCTGGTTGGCGGCGGGGTGCGCGATCTGCTGCTCGGCAAACATCCAAAGGATTTTGACGTTTCCACCAATGCCACCCCTGAACAAGTCCGTCGCCTGTTCCGAAACTGCCGACTGGTTGGCCGCCGTTTCCGGCTGGCTCACGTGCTGTTTGGCGAAGAGGTGATCGAAGTGGCGACCTTCCGCGGCCATCATAGCCACGAAGAAGCGGAAGACGATCTGCAACCGCAGCAATCCACCCAATCCGATGGCGGCATGCTGCTGCGCGACAACGTGTACGGCAACATTGATGAAGATGCGCAGCGCCGCGACTTCACCGTCAATGGTCTGTACTACAACATCGCCGATTTCAGTATTCGCGACTACGCCAACGGCGTGGAAGATTTGCACAATCGCGTCCTGCGCTTGATTGGCGATCCGCAAACTCGCTATCGCGAAGATCCGGTGCGAATGCTGCGCGCGATCCGCTTTGCGGTCAAACTCGAGATGACGCTGACCCCAGAAACAGCCGATCCGATTCCAGAATTGGCCTACCTGCTGCACAGCATTCCGCCGGCACGCCTGTTTGAAGAATCCCTCAAGCTGCTGCAAGCCGGTTATGGCCTGCAAACCTACAAATTGCTGCGCCAATACAACCTGTTCCAGCAACTGTTCCCGACCATCGCCGCCGGTTTCACCCAGCACGAAGACAGCCAGCTAGAGCGAATGCTGGAGCGCGTGCTGCACAATACCGATGTGCGCATTCAAGAAGGTAAACGAGTTAACCCTGCCTTCTTATTCGCGACCATGCTGTGGTACCCACTGGCTGAGCGCGCGCACGAAATTGCGCACGAAAGCGGCCTGACTTACTACGATGCCTTCATGCTGGCCATGAATGACATTTTGGATGAGCAGTGCAAAACACTGGCCATTCCGCGCCGGTTGACCACCTTGATCCGTGATATCTGGATGCTGCAACTGCGTCTGCCACGCCGTCAGGGTAAAAAAGCGCTGCGCTTGCTGGAGCATCCGAAATTCCGCGCCGGTTTTGATTTGCTGGAGCTGCGCGCCGGCCTAGAAGGTCGCGAATTGCAAACGTTGGTGCAGTGGTGGGCCGATTTCCAAGCCAGCAACGGTGATCAGCGCAATGATCTGATGCGCGATCTGGGCCGTGAAGGCGGTAACAGCAGCGATAAACCGCGTCGTCCACGTCGTCCGCATTTCCGTCGCCGTCGTCCGGCCGCGAAAAAGGCCGCCGAATGATCCGTACCTACATCGCGATCGGCAGTAATTTAGTCGAGCCGGTGCAACAAGCGCGCGCGGCGATCCGCGCGTTAGCTGCGCTACCAGACAGTCGTCTGGTAGCGGTCTCTGGGCTGTATCGCAGCAAACCGATGGGACCGCAAGATCAGCCGGATTACATCAATGCCGTGGCGGCGCTGGATACCACGCTGACGCCACTGGCGCTGCTGGACGCCACGCAGCAAATTGAGTTACAACAAGGCAGGGTACGCAAAGCCGAACGTTGGGGCCCGCGTACCTTGGATCTAGATATTTTACTGTACGGTGATCAGCAGATAGATCACCCCAACTTGATCATTCCCCATTACGGCATGCGCACACGTGAATTTGTGCTCTATCCGTTGGCGGAAATCGCCCCCGCGTTGGTGTTGCCGGATGGCAGCACGCTGCAACACTGGGTCAGTCAGGTGGCAAGGAATAATCTGGAGCGCTGGCAGAACGCCTAATTTGACGCCGCCAGCGTCAACCCCATGCCCATACACATGCGCATGAGAAACTTGAACAATGATGTTCACACAACAGAAGAAGGGTCTGCATGAGTAAGATCACACTCACCCACCTGCGTCAGTGGAAGCAGGAAGGGCGCAAGTTCGCTTCCATTACCGCTTATGATGCCAGCTTTGCCAAACTGTTCACCGAGCAAGGCGTCCCCGTGATGCTGGTCGGCGATTCACTCGGTATGGTGCTGCAAGGACAGGACGACACCCTGCCGGTCACCGTTGATGAGATTGCCTACCACACCCGCTGCGTACGGCGCGGCGCGCCAGAGTGTCTGCTGCTGGCCGACATGCCTTTCATGAGTTATGCCACCCCCGAACAAGCCTGTCACAATGCCGCTCGCCTGATGCAAGCCGGCGCTAACATGGTCAAACTGGAAGGTGGTAGCTGGTTAAGTGACACCATTCGGATGTTGACCGAGCGCGCTGTACCGGTTTGTGCCCATTTAGGCCTCACCCCACAATCGGTCAACCTGATCGGTGGCTACAAGGTGCAAGGGCGCAATGCCGAAGCTGCCGAGCAAATCCTGCACGATGCATTAACCTTGCAACAAGCCGGAGCCCAAATGCTGGTACTGGAGTGCGTTCCGGCCGCCTTAGCCGAAGAGATCACCCGCCGTTTGCTCATTCCGGTGATTGGGATCGGAGCCGGTGTCAGTACCGACGGCCAAATTCTGGTGATGCACGATGCACTGGGGATTTCCGCCAACTACATGCCGAAATTCTCGAAAAACTATCTGGCTGAAACCGGTGATATCCGCCAAGCGATCCGCCAGTACGTCAGTGAAGTCGAGCAAAGTTTATTCCCTGCCGCCGAACACACCTTCAACTAAGATATCCCCGTTCGGACACATCGGGCTTAACACGCATAGGCTTCGGGGAGCATCAGGTTTCACGCCGCTCCCCGAGGTGAAGGAGTACAGCATGCTGATCATTGAAACGCCCCTGATTTTACGTCGTGAAATTCGCCGCCTAAAAAGTAGCGGCCAGCGCATTGCCTTCGTTCCGACCATGGGCAACTTGCACGACGGTCACCTGACCTTGATGCGCGAAGCGGCAGCGCGCGCCGATGTGGTGATTGCCAGCATCTTCGTCAATCCGCTGCAATTTGATAATGCCAGCGATCTGGCCAACTACCCACGCACCCTCGAGCAAGACTGCGCCAAACTGCGCGCGGTTGGGGTTCACGCGGTGTTTACCCCCGATGCCAATGCCATTTACCCACGCGGAATGCACAATCAGGCGATTGTCGATGTCCCGGCCATTTCCAGCATTCTGGAAGGCGCTTGCCGTCCGGGACACTTTCGCGGTGTCGCAACCGTCGTCAGCACCCTGTTCCACTTAGTGCAACCGGATGTGGCCTGCTTCGGACAAAAAGATTACCAACAGCTGGCGCTGATCCGGCAAATGGTGGCTGATCTGGCCTTTGATATTGAGATTGTCGGTGTGCCGACTGTGCGTGCGGCCGATGGTCTGGCCTTAAGCTCACGCAATGGCTACCTGAGCGCTGAAGAGCGAGCACAAGCACCCGCCTTGTATCGCGTGATGCAACAGATGGCCAGCGCACTGCAACAACAGCCAATGGCCAGTGAGCAAATCATCGCGGACGGCAAAGAAGCGCTGGCCGCAGCCGGATTACGCGCCGATGAGCTCTTTATCCGCGATGCACACAGCTTGCAACCGCTGGATGCGACTAGCCAACAGGCCGTATTACTGATGGCGGCATGGCTAGGCAAAGCGCGCCTGATCGACAATATGGTAGTAGACATTCACCCCTGATTAGGGAATAGTGTGCTGGTTAAAAGCTGTACGATACCGCGCCCTTTGCCGTCTCGTACAGTGCGGTACAGGGGCTGGCAAATGCTGCCGTCACCTGTACTTCAACAAATTCAGTACAGCGAGTCAGTCGTACAAAGGATTGAAAGTTATGCAACGAACCATGCTGCGCGGCAAACTTCACCGGGTCACCGTAACCCAAGCCGATCTGCATTATGAAGGCTCCTGCGCCATCGATGTGGATTTTCTGGAGGCGGCCGGAATTTTAGAATATGAAGCCATTGATCTGTACAACGTGACCAATGGTGAGCGTTTCTCAACGTACGCGATTGCCGCCGAACGCGGCTCGAAAATTATCTCGGTCAACGGCGCGGCAGCGCACAAAGCCAGTGTCGGTGATTTGCTGATCATCTGCGCTTATGTGCAAGTCAGCGATGAAGAAGCTCGTCGGCATAAGCCGATGGTCGCCTACTTCGATGAACACAATAATCTGAAACGCCAAGCTCGCGCTATCCCCGTTCAGGTAGCCTAAGTGCCGCACTAAGCCCGATCTCCTACGCGTATCCGATATTCCGGATGCGCGTCATCAATCTTGATACCGCACCATCTTCCCTTATCATGACGCTGCATATAATTTCTTAATTACCGGTTAACTATTCACAACCATTTTATTACCGCCCGTGATCATCACCAACAAAAATCACAAAATAAAACCCTGCAAAATCACCACGATAAAGCGTTAATAGCCGAAATTTAATAAATTAACACAATGAAACTATAAATAAGCGACACAAACTAAAGCAAAACTCTGAAAAGAACGAACTGTAATGTAAGATACCGCTTTTGGGTTATCACCTTTATTATTTATGCACCGTCTAGCACGTTCTTCATGTCTGGCTCTGCTTGCCTGGGCGATCAGTTATATTGGCTTTGGCTACTTGAGCATACAGTTAACGGAGCTGGCACCCAAAAGCTTGGCACTGTTGTGGTTACCAGCCGGTATCGGTCTATTGATGTATTGCCGTTACGGCAAGCGAGCCTTACCTTGGATTTTTTGCGCCTCATTTGCCGTCAACGGGTATTACTCGCTGCTGAGCACCGATCAACAAATCCTGTATCTGCAATTTAATGTGCAAGATATTGGCTCATTGAATGAAGGGCTGACCGAACTTGGCAATAGTCTCGCATCCAGTATCCTGGCCAGTCTGATTGACTGTTTTGAGGCGTGGCTTGGCTTTCGGATCTGGCGCATTCCAGGCAAAATCTGGGCGCGTTGGAGCCAACCGATGTTGCTGCGTTTTACGTGGATGTGCTGTACCGTGCCTTTTATCAGCGCCGCTTTACAAGGCGTAGTGTTCATCGCTCAACGCCGCCAACTGACCGCCTCTGATAGCGAGCTTAACTGGCTATGCTATATCTTGACCCAAGGATTAAATAACACGCTAGGGATGTTCTTATTAGTTCCCTTGCTGTATACCCTGATGCTGCAACAATACCGAGGACTGCAGGTAAAATGGGTACACTACAGCGCCTGGCTGTTGCTACCTTTCCCACTCTTACTGGCTATTTATCACCCTATTTTCAGTGTGCTGATCTTTGTTTGTTCGGTGTGGCTGGTCCTGCAGTTTCGCTATCTAGGCGCTACCGCCTGCGTCTTTCTGCTCGGTTTGCAAGGGCTCACCCTGTCTTCACACAATCTGCTGTTTCATGCACTATCCGTTGATAGTCACCGCTTAGCTTACTGGGCGATTTTGATTATCTCGATTGGTTTGCCTCTACTGATGCTCGGCCAGATGCAAGAAGAGAACTTGGCAAACCGTACCTTGATGCAATGGCGCATCAACCACAAAACCCAAGCACTCAAACATGCACTGCGCCGCACCGCCAAGCTGGCCAGCGAAGATCCGCTCACCCAACTCTATAACCGAGGTTGGGCACAAAAGCATCTCGAAACGCTATGGCCGCAATATCACGCGACGGCTGGGAAGTTATGCTTGCTGTTTATCGATATCGATCATTTCAAGAAAATAAACGATCACTTTGGTCATCATAGCGGCGATCAGGTGCTAGCCACTATTGCCACGTTATTGCGTAAACATATGCCTGATATCGCGATGATTGCTCGCTGGGGTGGGGAAGAATTTATTATCGCGCTGCACAGTTACCCGTTGCAGCACATTGAGCAGCAAGCCAAACGACTTTGCCAGCAGATCGCTTTGCATCCCTTTGCCCACGGCGAGCCGGTAACCGTCAGTATCGGGATTGTCGCTAATCACGCAGCAGAGAGCCTGTCATCGGCATTGAA
Source organism: Plesiomonas sp. ZOR0011 (assembly GCF_000800945.1). Taxonomy (NCBI): domain Bacteria; kingdom Pseudomonadati; phylum Pseudomonadota; class Gammaproteobacteria; order Enterobacterales; family Enterobacteriaceae; genus Plesiomonas; species Plesiomonas sp. ZOR0011. The sequence goes on along the minus strand of NZ_JRKB01000064.1, from coordinate 11,626 downwards.
TCGCGCCGATCAGGCGATGTATCGCGCCAAACAGCAAGGGCGCAATCAGGTCGTCAGTTGTCCGATGCTGGCTTAAGGCAGCATCGGATAACCCAGCGCTGAGCACAAAAAATCCCGCCGCAGGCATGCCTGTCGGGCGGGATTGAAAAGGAAATATCCCCATCTTGGCAAGCTAAGCGCGTACAGATCAAAGCTCGCGATGCATTGCACTAAATGAGTTACATTAGCAACATTAGCTGCGCAACCCCACGCCACGGGAAATCAGATGCCACGCAAAGGCATACAGCCCCAGAACGAACATCAGCAGCACGCCGAAGGTCATCGGTAAACCGACGTCGGAAATACCGAGAAAGCCCTCACGAAAACCGCTGATCATGTACACAATCGGGTTTAAGCGCGATACCCCTTGCCAGAACGGGGGCAGCAAGGTCAGGGAGTAAAAGACGCCGCCCAGATAGGTCAATGGAGTCAGTACAAAGGTCGGAATGATGCTGATGTCATCAAAGGTACGGGCATACACTGCGTTAATCAGGCCACCAAGGGCAAACACGATAGACGTCAGCAGTAACGTGGTTACCACCACCCACCAATGCTGCACTTCCAGCGGAATGAAGAACAGTGACACCGCCGTCACCATGGCACCGACACACAAACCGCGCGCCACACCACCACCGACATAACCCCAGATAATCACATGAGTCGGCACCGGTGCCACCAGCAGCTCTTCCACGTTGCGCTGAAACTTGGAGCTAAAAAACGACGACGCTACGTTGGAGTACGAGTTGGTGATCACCGACATCATGATCAGCCCCGGCACGATAAACTGCATGTAGGTAAACCCATGCATGTCGCCAATGCGCGAGCCAATCAAGTTGCCGAAAATCACAAAATAGAGCGACATGGTGATCACTGGCGGCACCAGCGTCTGCACCCAAATCCGCATAAAGCGGGTGATCTCTTTAATCCAAATACTTTGCAGCGCAACCCAATATAAACGCATCATGCCTGCTCTTCCTCTTGTGTAGCCGCCGCGTCAGATACCGGCGTCTCTCCCTCTTGCTCACCGCGAACCAACGTGACAAACAGCTCTTCCAAGCGGTTGGCTTTGTTACGCATACTCAGCACACGAATACCTTGCTGACTTAGCTGAGAGAAAATGCCGTTTAGCCCTTGCTCACGCGCGACCACCACTTCCAAGGTATTGGTATCCAAGAGCGTTGCCTGATAACCGGTCAGATTAGGGAGTGGGCTGTGCGGTGCCAGATCCAAGATAAAGGTCTCGTTCTCCAGCTTCGCCAGCAGCGATTTCATCGAAGTGTTTTCAATCAGCTCGCCACCTTGAATAATGCCGATATTACGGCACAGCATCTCGGCTTCTTCCAGATAGTGAGTCGTCAAAATGATGGTAGTGCCCTGCGCATTAAGCTCTTGCAGAAAACTCCACATCGAACGACGCAACTCGATGTCCACCCCAGCCGTCGGTTCATCCAGAATCAACAGTTTCGGCTCATGCATCAAAGCGCGCGCAATCATCAAGCGACGCTTCATCCCACCGGAAAGCATCCGTGCGCGGCTATCGCGCTTTTCCCATAAATCCAGTTGGGTCAGGTATTTTTCGGCGCGTACCAATGCTTCTTGGCGCGTGATGCCGTAATAACCGGCCTGATTCACCACTATCTGCAACACCGTTTCAAACGGGTTGAAATTAAACTCCTGCGGCACCAAACCTTGTTGGCGTTTGGCATTAACCAGATCGGTATCGATATCATGACCAAACACACTCACCTTGCCGGCCGTTTTGTTCACCAGCGAACTGATGATGCCGATGGTGGTCGATTTACCCGCGCCATTAGGGCCGAGTAAGGCATAAAAATCCCCAGCTTGCACTTGTAAATCAATGCCACGCAGTGCCTGCACCCCGTTGCTGTAGGTTTTGGTTAAGCCTTTTATTTCCAGCGCATACATATGCTCTGTGCTCCTGATTCACCGTGCGGTATTTGGTAACAGTTAACGTTTGTTTTTCCCGTCAGTTACCTTATATTGGCAAAGCTTTATTATACGCAAGACACGCTGACTTAACAGGGACGCCACCAATGCACAACATCGAACGCCTGATGCACAATAACCGGATCTGGTCCGAAAATATCAGCAACGAAGACCCGTCCTACTTTGAACGGTTGGCCCAGACCCAAAAGCCGCGTTATTTGTGGATTGGTTGCTCCGATAGCCGCGTGCCGGCCGAACGCCTAACCGGAATGGCGCCGGGTGAACTGTTTGTGCACCGTAACGTGGCCAATCTGGTGATCCATACCGATCTTAACTGCCTGTCGGTCGTGCAATACGCCGTAGACGTGCTGCAAGTTGAGCACATCATTATCTGCGGTCACTACAGCTGTGGTGGGGTACAAGCGGCAATCGATAACCCTGAACTGGGCCTTATCAACAACTGGCTGCTGCATATCCGCGATATTTGGTACAAGCATAGCCACCTGCTGGGCAAGATCCCGCATGATCAGCGCGGTGATATGTTAAGTGAACTGAATGTGATTGAGCAGGTGTATAACCTCGGTAACTCCACCATCATCCAATCAGCGTGGAAGCGCGATCAGAACGTGATGCTGCATGGCTGGGTTTACGGGATGCAAGACGGTCTGCTGCGCGATCTGAAAGTCAGCGCAACCAGTCGTGAGACGTTAGAGATGAATTATCGCAGCGCGATGGCGACCTTTATTCAGCAACACCAAGTGCTACCGACCGAGCAAGAATAAAGCGCGCTTAAATCTAAGAGTAATAATCAATCAGCGCCCGTAGGCGCTGATTAGCAAGCTGACATTAACAAACGAACATCAGCACGCTGAAATTTCTGGCATTCGCAGGCTTACTCTTGCGGAACCACTTTGCCGATGTACGACAGATTACGGTATTTTTGCGCATAATCGATGCCGTAACCCACCACAAACTCATCAGGGATGGTAAAGCCAACCCACTCCACCGGCACCTCAACTTCGCGGCGCTCTGGTTTATCCAGCAGCGTACAGATAGCCAAGGATTTCGGGCTACGCAGACTTAAAATCTCACGCACTTTGCTCAGGGTATAACCGGTATCAATGATATCTTCGACAATCAGCACATCTTTACCGTTGATGTCATCATCCAGATCTTTCAGGATCCGCACATCACGGTTGCTGTTCATGCTGTTGCCATAGCTGGATGCAGTCATGAAGTCGACTTCTTGCGGCAGATCGATACTGCGCGCCAGATCCGCCATAAACATGAATGAGCCGCGCAGCAGGCCGATTAACACCAAGTCATTGCTACCCTGATAATGCGCCGTGATTTGGGCGCCCAGTTCAGCAATCCGGTTTTTGACTTCCTGCTCGGAGATCATGACTTCAACGGTATGTTTCATTGATTTTATCCAGTTGATTTTCAATAACGTTATTGAGGTTGCCGCGCATGGTTCCACCGCGAGCAGTTCCACCGCAAGACAGTTCCACCGCACGCCAACCGGTTTAAGAGTGTGACCGGGCTGACTGGCGCCCCGTGCGGACACACAGCACGCCACTCCGGACCGCGCAAGTATACCAGAGACTCCGGTCGACTGCCGCTCTCGCACCTACCTCCCGCCAGCACCATAAAAAAATCCCCGTCGGCCAAGGCCAGACGAGGATTTTCAGATTGATGATAACTGGTGTTACACAGAGAGGTTCAACGTACGCTTATTGCGCCTGTTGTACATCAACCACTTGCGCTTTAGTGCCTTGAACTTCGATGTCTACACGACGATCGGGAGCCAAGCAAGCAATCAGCGCGTTACGGTTATGGATCCCGTCACATTTAGTGCCGGTTACTGGATCCGCTTTACCGCGGCCTTCCACGCTAATCATGTTCGCTGGCGCACCCAGTTGTTCCAGATAGTCGGCTACAGACTGCGCACGCTCTTTAGACAGCTTCATGTTGTAAGCATCAGAGCCGATACGGTCGGTATAACCAATCACAATCATGCTCTGATTAGTCAGCCCCATGTCACCGATTTGGCTATACAGTTTTTGCAGCGCTTGCTGACCTTCGGCCTTCAAAGTGGCTTTGTTGAAGTTGAACAGCACGTCAGAAGTCAGTGTGAAATGCTTGGTTTCTACTTCTGGCGCCGGAGCAGGGATTGGCGCTGGCACTGGCGCAGCTTCACCGAAGTGATACGCAACACCCAAGCTCAGCATACCGTTATCGGCTTTCATACCGGTATCGGACTCTTTACCCATTTTGCCCACCCACTGGTATTCCATACGGCCAGACCAGTGGTCGTTGAAGGCGTATTCCGCACCCAATGCCGCCACTGGCGCTACACCGTACTTGTCACCGTTGTGATCAAAGTGGGTGTTATCCAGATTACGCATATCAGCACGATAGCCCATGATCCCCAGACGGGTATAGATATCCATGCTGTTGTTCCAAATTGGCAGCGGATAGCTCAGTTTACCGGTCAGTTGAATACCTTGGCTGCTGAAGCGGCCGTCGCCATCATGCAGGGTATGCACACGCATGTTACCCATGTAGTCATAACCCAATTCAGCAGCTAACCATGGATTAAACTGGTAGCCCCCGAAGATACCGCCACCCACGTTGTTTTTCTTGGTGTCGGTTACGGTCATGTTGCTGTCGTCAGACAGGCTGTAGTACTGACTCCAACCCAGTTTGGCACCAGTGTACCAAGTACCAGATTGAGGAGCTGCTTGGGTAGATGCGGCGAATGCCATGCCGGCCAGGGCCAGAGCGATTACTGTTTTTTTCATTGCGCGCCTCGTTATCATTCTGAAGACATAGGACTGAATCATCAGGCATTTTCCGCAGTTACACACATCACGCTAGTCACGTGACTCTGCCGGCCAAATAAACAATCCTTGCCTGAGTCTAAGTTCGCGGCGTGACCGACATAAAACACCACTCGCATCCCAAATACGATGGCTGTTTTAGGCAGCACGTCTTGATTAGGCAGTCTACTCAGCGCACTGGCCGATGCTAGCCTGACGCTGGCGCATTGCGTAAAAAAGTGTTTATCGCTCAATCAGTTCCACCCAGCTTAAAACCTCATTGGGATGAAAAAACTGATCACAGAAAGATACCGTTACCCGCAAGAAACAGCGCCACCGATGACGTACTGCGTAAGCCAATTGCACCGCCACCTTACAACCGGTTACCGCTGTTCATGTTCGCTCACGGTTAGTTGCATCCCTAGATGTAAAGGGCGGTGAAAGCGGTAACAGAATATGTCGAACAGAACCGGTCAAATCCGCCAGTTAAGCGCCTATATTTGGTTACGTTCGCGCATAAATAATCATCAATTTTCTTGGCTAAAAACGGTCTAACTTAATCGCCAGAGCTATGCTTTTTTCCCTGCGCTCTCCTCAAGAGAAACAAGGCCAAGAGAACAGAGACCTGCAAGCAGGAAAAACTCAGAAGGGAAAAGCAAAGAAGAGAAGAGAAGAAAAAACGAACCAGCACACAGCAACACAAGACGCCTCTTCCCGATTAACCAGAGTTAACCGAAAAGAGACACTCTTTTGCGCCTACTAACTGACGAGCACCTTAACGAGCAAACAACACCGGCACTTGGCAATCCACCGCCAGATGCACACGCTCACCCGGCTGCAATGGCGTATTGGCGTGGATCATCAAACACACCCCCGCCAGCTCGACATGATAACAGCTGATGCTACCGAGGAACTGGCGACTGATCACCACCGCTTCACCGTTCGGATCGGCACGCAGCTGCATCTGCTGCGGACGCAGCATCCACTCCACCTCACTGCCGGCAGCAAACGGCAATACTTCAGGGAAGGTAAAGCGCCCCAGCAGGGTATCCAGCGTCTGCTTATCCTCGCCCACCGTGGCCACCAGATAATTGGCCGAGCCGAGGAAATCGGCCACAAAGCGACTGTGCGGCTGATGGTACAGCGCCGACGGCTCACCGATTTGTGCAATGCGCCCTTCGTTCATCACCGCCATACGATCGGAAAAGGCAAAAGCCTCTTCTTTGCTGTGGGTAACGAAAATGGCCGCCACCCCACGATTTTTTAAGATCCGGCGGATCTCCTCAATCATGGCAAAACGCACCTGCGTATCGATGTTGGAAAACGGCTCATCCAGCAACAGCAACGCCGGCTTGCAGGCCAGCGCCCGCGCGATCGCCACCCGCTGCTGTTGGCCACCGGATAGCTCGTGCGGGAAACGCTTTTCCAGCCCATCTAACCGCACCAACGCCAGCATCTCCGCGACCGCCGCGCGGATCTGCGCTTTCGGTTGCCCATGCAAACCAAAGCCAACATTTTGCTCCACGGTTAAGTGCGGAAATAGCGCGTAGTCTTGAAAGATCATGCCCAGATGGCGGTGCTCTGGCGCAACCGTCATCCCGGCGCAGCTCATGCTGTCACCGGCAATCAAGATCTCGCCATCACTGAGCGGCAACAAACCGGCAATCGCTTTGAGCAAGGTGGTTTTACCGCAACCACTGCTGCCAAGCAGACAAAGAATTTCATTCGGTGCCACATGCAGTGACAGATTTTGCAACACCGCCTTGCCTTCATAACGGCAGGTCAGGTCGGTAGCAGATAACGCATACATATCAGGACTTCCGCTGTAACGACAAGTTCAACCAAATCACCGGCAACAGACCCACCAGCACCAGTACCAGCGCCGGCAACGCCGCCAGCTCCAGCTGTTCATCGGAGGTAAAGGTAAAGACATGGGTGGCCAGCGTGTCAAAGTTAAATGGCCGCAGCAGTAAAGAGGCATTCAGCTCTTTCATGCTTTCGATAAACACCATCATTGCCGCGGTCAATAACCCGCGACGCAGCAACGGCAGATGCACCCGCCGCAACATCGACAGCGGACGGCTGCCCAGCGTACGACTCACCATATCCAGCGACGGCGACACCTTGGCCAAGGTGCTCTCCACCCCACCGACCGCCATCGCCGAGAAACGCACACTGTAGGCAAACACCAGTGCCAGTAACGAGCCACTGAACACCAACCCCGGCAGCGGCAACCCCAACGACTTAGCCAGTGCATTCAGCCCGTGATCGGCGCCGGTCAGCGGGATCAGCAAACCAATCGCCAGCACGGTACCCGGCACCGCATAGCCCAAAGAGGCCAAACGCATCGGCACGCTGCTGTAATTGCGTGGCTGTAAACGGTGATAAAAGTTCAGCAGCAGCGCCACCAACAAGGTCAGACCGGATGCCAACAGAGACACACTCAGACTGTGCCAGCTGTACGTTAAAAACTGCGCCGTCCACGACTGCTCAAAATAGAGCATCACCCAATACAGTAATTTACCGACCGGCAAACCAAACGCCAACAGTACCAGCGTCCAGCAATACAGCTGCGCACCGGCAGAGCGCCAACCATGCAGCGGCATCAGTTCATGCGCTTCACGCCCCATATGCTTTTGATAGACGCGCTGACGCCGCCGGCTATAACGCTCTAAACTGACCAGCACAAACACCGCCAGCAGCATCAGTGCCGCGATTTTAGACGCCGCACTGAGATCGCCATAGCCCAGCCAAGTGTCATACACCGCAGTGGTTAAAGTCGGCACCGCAAAATAGGCCACGGTACCAAAATCGCCCAAGGTCTCCATCGCCACCAGCGATGCCCCCACGGCGATCGCCGGACGCGCCAGCGGCAAACACACCCGCCACAATACCTGCCATGGCGAGGCGCGCAGCAAACGCGCCGATTGCAGCAATGTCGATGATTGCTCCATCAAGGCAGTACGGGTCAGCAAATAAATATACGGATAGAGCACCAGCGCCAAAATCAGGCAGGCGCCGCCTAAGGTGCGGATCGGAGGAAACCAGTAATCTTGCAGGGTCTGCCAACCAAACAAGGCGCGTAAACTGCCCTGCACCGGCCCAGAAAAGTCCAGCAAATCGGTATACAGATAGGCCACCAAATAACCGGGCAGCGCCAGCGGCAAACAGAGCGCCCACTGCAACACTTTTTGGCCCGGAAAGCGGTACATCGCCATCAACCAAGCCGCCGGTAAGCCGAGCAATAAGCTCAAGCCCACCGTGCCTGCCACCAGTAGCAGCGAGTTGGTCAAATAACTGCTCAGTACGCTGTCCCACAGGTGACCAAACAGCTCACCGGAAGGCGACGACGCCTCAAAGAAAATGGCCGCAATCGGAACGACCAGCAAGAGCCCGCACAGCCATGCGGCAAGGCTCCAGCCCAGATTTTTCGGTTTACGCATGATACAACTTCATCATCAGGTCTGTGCCGGCGCAGCAACGACAACAGGGACAGCGGAGAAACTCTCCCTGTCCCTGTGCATCAATGTCTGCCTGTCGGTGTACAACACCGTCAATCGACTTACAGATCGAACTTCACTTCATCAATCAGCTGCAGAGCCTGATTGTAGTTATTGGCGATGGTCTCCAGTGGCAGCTTATCTGCCTTGAAGGTGCCCCATGACGCCACCAGCTCCGATGGTGCTACATCGGCTTTCACTGGGTATTCGTAGTTCACTTCCGCGTACATGTGCTGCGCAGTATCGCCGCTCAGGAACTCCATCAGTTTGATTGCGTTATCTTTGTTTGGTGCATACTTGGTCAGCACCACACCACTGATATTCACGTGCGTACCATCAGCCTGCTGGTTCGGGAAGTTAATGATCGCCGATTCAGCCCATGCCTTTTGCTTGTCATCTTCCAGCATCTTACCTAAGTAATAGCTGTTACCCAGCGCCAGATCGCACACACCTTCTTTAATGGCTTTCACCTGATCGCGATCGCCACCTTGTGGTTTTTGCGCCAAGTTAGCCTTCACGCCTTCCAGCCACGCACGGGTTTTCTCTACCCCTTGATGGGCAATCATCGAGGCCACCAGAGAAACGTTGTAGGCGTTTTTACCGGAGCGCACACACACTTTACCCTTGTACTTCGGATCGGCCAGATCCGCATAGGTAAAGCTCAGCGGCAAAGGACCTACGCGATCTTTCGAGGAGTAAATGGCTCGCGCACGCAGGGTCAGAGCAAACCAGCGGCCATCCGAGTCACGGTATTGCGCGGGGATATTTTTCTCCAGCACCGCATCTTGCAGTGGCTGCGCCAAACCGGCATTCACCACTTCCATCACGCGGCTGATATCCACGGTCAGCACCACGTCCGCAGGGCTCAACTCACCTTCACGCTTAAGGCGCTCCACCAAACCTTTTTCGGCGTACACCATGTTGACCTTGATGCCGGTCTCTTTGGTGAACTCGTTGAGCATCGGCTCAATCAGATACGGTTGACGATAAGAATACACATTCACTTCATTGTCAGCGGCCAGCGCAGTGCCGGAAACCAAGGTGGCAGCCAGTAATGCCAGAGAGCTAAACGTACGCTTCATCTGTTCTTTTATCCCTATCGTTATGTGAGCTATCGTTGGAGTATGCTGACGCCGAAGGCGAATATGCCGTCTGACAGTCCGTTCGATTTAAGTAACACGAGTGATAACAACTATCATTTCTATTAATTATACGGATTCGCCGTCGCCTGTCATCCCCCTTTCCGGCTCTGCACATAAAAAAAACAGCCGGTCAGAAAACTACCGGCTGTTTCTCTCGCATTTATCACACTCACATCGCAGAGTTACTGGCTCATTGAGGCGTTAACCCACGGTAAAAGACAGCATCATGCCGGTATCTTCGTGCTCCAGCAGATGGCAATGCGCCATGTAAGGATGAGCCTGACCTGCTGGGAAGCGAAACTGCACCAAAATCTCGCTCTCATCGCCCTCGACACGCACGATATCCTTCCAGCCCTGACGATGCAGCGGCGGTGTCTGGCCATTTTCGCGCAGAATGCGGAAACGACAGCCATGCACATGGAACGGGTGCAGCATCATGTCGCCTTTACCGGAGATGATCCAGCGCTGCCACTGCCCTTGCGGGACATGAAATGCCGGCGTGGTCATCGAGAACGTCTGGCCGTTGATCCGGTTGCCGTGCAGGATATCTGGCGGTGAGCTGGCCGCGTTCATATCATGCTGCCCAGCGGCCATATCATGGCCGGCATGTTCACCATGCGCCATGGCCGGCATACTCATCGCGCCCTCATCACTGACACTCTCACTCGCCGCCTTGCTAGGGGCAGCGTGAGCAGGGCTACCGCCGTGGCCGGCATGCGGATCACTGACCGTTTTCGCGGCGCTGGCCGCCGGTGCACTCGGCATGCCGTGCATGGTATGCATAGCATGCACGCCTATCATCGAGCCCATCGCCGCCGGGCCGTATTTATCCATCAGCGCCTGCATCCCTAATCGGTCGAGCTCCGGATCCATACTCAGGTGCAAGGTTTGTGTCACCGCTGGCAATGGCGTCACTAACGCCGGTAATGCCACTAAGCTAGCCGGCAAGACGGTCACGCCCGTTTGTTCGCTCGGCTGGATTTGCAATACCGGTAACGGCTTATCAAACGGCGCTAAAGTCATCCCCATCTGACCGACGGGCAACAGCAACAAGTCGAACGGCTTGCCGTTGTGGGTCGATACCAGCACTTCAAAGCGCTCACCGGGTAGCAACTCCAGCTCTGGTACAGCAACCGGAGCAGCCAAAAAGCCGCCGTCACTGGCAATCACCTGCAACGGCTGGCCGTCACTGCAGGCTAATTTCATGCTGCGTGCATTGGCGCCGTTTAATAACCGCAGACGCAGCCATCCCTTCGGTGCTCGATGCTGTGGGTACACCGCGCCATTGGTCAGCATCACGTCACCAAACCACCCGACCGCCGCACTCATCACATCCAGCTGATAATCTATCTGCCCATCGGCCTGCAAACGGCGATCTTGCAAGATCAGTGGAATGTCATCCACGCCCCACTCTTTGGGTAGCGCTAACCGGCGGCTCTCGTCATCTTCCAGCAGTAATAAACCGGCCAGCCCCATGGCGACATGACGTCCGGTCACTTGATGCGGATGCGGGTGGAACCAACAGGTCGCTGCAGGTTGATCCAGCGTCAGCTGCGCCGTCCAACTCGCTCCCGGAGCGATCATCTGATGTGGACCGCCATCTTGATCGCCGGGGATCTCCAGCCCGTGCCAGTGAATAGTGGTCGCTTCCGGTAGCTGATTAATCACCTTGAGCGCAGTGCGTTGACCGCGCTGTAGCTGTAGCGCTGGTCCCAGAAACGGGCCATTGATGCCCCACGTTGGGGTCGGTAATCCGGCATGCCAATAACTGGTGCCGGTTTGTAAGGTCAGCGCCACCGGCTGCTCTGCATCAGCCACGACCAGCGGGGGGACAGGTAAGGCACGCGAGGGAATGCCCAATTTGGCCCACACCATGCCACTCCAACTGCTGCTGAGGCCCACGATAGAGGCCAGTTTTAGAAAGTCTCTGCGCTGCATAGCCGCTCCTGTTGTTTATCCACGGTTCACTCTGCGTTGCGTATATGCAGGCTAAAGCTTCCAGCAGGCGGAAGGTCAAGCGATATTTTACAGCCACGCCACAACTATGCCACAACTTGCTTATATTGCGGTTACGCGCCCAAGCGAAAGCTCACTAAGAAAAAGACAGAAGACAGAAGACAGAAGACAGAAGACAGAAGACAGAAGACAGAAGACAGAAGACAGAAGACAGAAGACA